>JAPLUM010000032.1 GCA_026397605.1 Verrucomicrobiota bacterium
CGTCGCGGTGTCTTTGCCGCTTACATCTGGCAGATTCGTATCCACAAACAGAAGGGTGATCAGGCCACCAAGATCCTGACGGTACCATTTGTTCGGCATCTGCCAGCGGATGCCGGATTGCTTGGCATAGGCGAGCTGAGCTTTCTCACCACCTTGGTTATCGTGGTAGTCGTGGTTGCCCAGGACGGCGTATTGTGGACAGGGGAAGGCGCTCGCTGGGTACATGTCCTCGATATCCGTTTTCCAGCGCTTGGATTCTGGCGTGAAGGGAGCGGCCTCACCTTTGACTGTCTTACCTTTGACCTTCGGCTGGGGATGCGCCGGACCGTAGAAGTTATCGCCGATGAAAAATAGAGCATTAGGCTTGAGTCCAGATTCGGCAGCGTAGTCCTGCATGGCTTTGGCCACGTTCTTTTGATCTTTCGCCCCACTGCCGAAGTCGCCTATAGCCAGGAAATTCAATCCACCCCGAGAAGCCTCTGCTAAGGCGCGCCGAGGCTGGAGATTCAGGGCCATAGCGGCACTCGAGCAAAAGAGAGTCTTGAGGGCGCGGCGGCGTGATAGGGGCTTCATGGAGAGCGATGAAACGAGGTTCAAATCGTGATCTTACGGTTCCTTGCCGTTATAGGCCAAAAAGAGGTAGCCTGTCTATTCTGAACCAAAACAGCCTCCCCATACATGGAAACCGTGGGGCAGACATGCCGGGGAATGCCATGCAAGGCCTGACCGACGAGAAACTCGTGTGCGCGATCTGTCTCCAGCACCAGATGCTCCTCACTCTGCATGATCACCGTAGCCTCAGGCAGTTCCTCGAACCGCACACGTGGCTGTGGATTTTCTGGAGCCACCGATTTATGACCTAGATCCAGTGTCAGCCGGTTCACCCCAGGCTTACTGATCACCCGCGCCAGCAGCACCGCCGCAGGTATAAAAGGCAGATCGGGAAATTTATCTCCATAGCCAAAATCCCACAGCACCGTCGTGCCCGGACTCAGAGTGCGCTCTGGATGCTCTGCATGGATGCCAAAAGTCGGCGACCCACCAGCGATGAATTCTTTGATGATCACGCCTTCCCCTTCCAGCCTTTCTTTAAATGCCAAAATCGGCGCATAAGCTGCCACACACTTTTCCCGCCGAATATCCAGCTCCGCATCGTGGATGTGACCATCATAAGCGTGCAGACCACGAAAAAGCAGTCGCGGCGTGTCTTTGATCACATGCACCAGATAGGCCGCAGCCTCTCCTGGGACAATTCCTGTGCGACCCATGCCACAGTCCACCTCTAAAAACACCCCTAGATTCACCCTCAGCTGCTGGCCAGCAGAGGCCAGTGAACGGATCGTCTCCTCATCATCTGCAATGCCGGAAAACTGCGTCTCTGGAAAAGCCTGCGCCAGTTTGGCCAAACGCATCCCATTCGGTCCCACACAAGGCATGGCCAGCAGCACATCCGCCGCACCCGCCATCGCGCACATCTCCACCTCGGCAATGGTGCTGCACTTAAACTTCGTGATCCCCAGCTCCATCTGACGCTGCACCAGCGGCAGCAGTTTGTGCGTCTTCACATGCGGCCTGAGTCGCGCCACATCCCCAGCGATCTGGATCATCAACCGCAGATTATGCTCCACCCGCTCCTGATAAAGCAGCAGCGCAGGAGAGGCGATTTCAGACTCATGGTCAATGTGGAACCAAGCGTGTTCGTTCATAAAAGGGAAAACCACTCAAGAGAAGTCGCTCACACGAGATCGGCAAATGATTCCTGAGCTTAGCTTGATGATCGCTCGAACGCAAAAAAGAAGGTTTCCAGCACACTCTCGACTTACCCTACGGGAATAGTCAACTTTTAGCTTGAACATGGATCTTTGACCGTCCATTAGTTCCTCCCCCGAGATTTCTCGGATCATTTTCAGGCATTTCATGGATCAAAGTTTTTTCATTTATATCATCGCCGGCTTCGTCGCCCAAATCATCGACGGCGCGCTGGGCATGGCCTATGGCGTCACCGCCTCCAGTTTGCTCATGGGGTGGGGCGTGCCGCCTGCCGTGGTCAGTAGCACGGTTCATGCGGCAGAGTGTTTCACCACAGGGGCTTCAGCCATTTCACATCATGCGTTTGGGAACATCAGCCGTGATCTTTTCCGCCGCTTGCTCATCCCGGGTATCATCGGCGCTGCGGTGGGGGCTTATGTCCTCAGCTCTATCAATGGCGACATCATCAAGCCCTATATTTCCGGCTACCTCATGATCATGGGAGTGATCATCATCACCAAGGCCTTTCTGCCTTTTCCCCCACGTGAGGTGACCACCAAACTGACACCGCTAGCCCTGGTCGGCTCCTTTTTAGATGCCGTGGGTGGCGGCGGCTGGGGACCGATCGTGGCTACCAATTTGATTGTGCGTGGTAACAATTTCCGTGAAACCGTAGGCAGCGTGAATGCCGTGGAATTCTTTGTTACGCTTTCCGCCTCCGTTACCTTCTTTCTCAGTATTGGCCTGGGTCACTGGCAAGTCATCGCCGGCCTCGCCCTGGGCGGCGTCATAGCCGCACCATTCGGAGCCTATCTGACAAAAAAGCTACCCCAAAGGCCCATGATGGTCATCGTGGGAGTGCTAGTGATCTGCCTGAGCCTGCGCACGCTGCTTAAGGCGCTGGGTTACACGACATGGATTTGACCGTTTAATATCGTTTTGGGGCTGGCCCAAAAGTAGGGCGCGTGGGGGTCGGCGGCTTGACCCGCTTGGCCTGAATCGAATCTCTAGGGATCAAAATCCCATTCGTTTCTTCTGGCGTGACCGCCGCAGGCTTGCGCAGATCGGTTTCCCCTGACCAAGTATCAATGCCGAACCACTGCACTAAGCCCACGATGGATGAAGGCTGTGTCGGGTGAGGTAGGATTTGATGCAGAAACAAGGAGGGGCCCCAAGTGATAAAGGGTGCCGATCCGGTCACGGTGTGTTGGCCAGAATCTGTCTGAATCTTGGCTGTCCAAAAGCTAGCGCCAC
>JAPLUM010000140.1 GCA_026397605.1 Verrucomicrobiota bacterium
TTGATCCTGTTGAGACTCTGCAAAAGCCCAACGTGGTTGTGTGCTCGGAAGAGGAAAAAACTCCACCAATGACTTAGCAGCCTCAATATAGATGAAGGAGCAGCGTAGTTTCCCCCAAGGGCCTGGGTTGAGATAAAAGACGTTGGGATTTGAAGCTGTTTTCAGCGATGCGTTGGTCGTTGCCGTAGCTAACTGAAATGAGCGAGGCTGTAAATCTTCCAAGCTGGTGATCTGCCCAGAGCTCGTTGCCTGAAAAAGCCAGGTGAGAGACACAGCACCGGTTATGATTCGAGGAGACAAGCTCATGAATCTTTGAATAAAGGAATGCAGGGGGGGCATTTGGGGGGGATGGGCAACTCAAATATGCATCTGAGTTGGCCTCATTCAACGACCTAAACCCACAAAACCTGCAATCTTAGAATAAAATGTCTTGGGATTAGGCTGAAAAGTTGATATTCCTGATTATTCGCTGTTCCTCCATTCTCTCGATGATTCGAATCTCCCCCCAGATAGTTTTTTCAAATAACCGGCTACTCTGTGCTGGCCTGCTGACTTTAGTCGGAATGGTCGAATGTGGTCATGCCTTGGCTGGGCCGACATCCACCGTCAGCATCGCTGAAAAAGAAGTGCAACGTCGCGGTGCCAGGATCGAGACACAGGCCGCGCGTTTATCTGAAGCAGCTACTCTTTATGAAGCAGGGAACACAGAGGCCGCTTATGCTCTGTATAAGGAGATCTATGAAAGCGTGCCCGACATCCCACTGGCCCAGGAAGTTAGAGCCGTTGCCCGTGAAGGGTACGTTCACTCAGGCCTGAAGCGTGCGAGCGAACTGATGGCTGTCGGCAGCTACCCCGAAGCGCTGAAAATTATTGATGCCTTGGATAATCCCTCTGTCGCCAAAGGTCGGCGTGAGCTCGTGGACTTGCGCGCTCGTCTCAATGACCCAGACCGCTACCCACCAGCTCTGACGCCCAAGCACATCAAGAACGTGGAAGAAGTGCAGAGGCTGCTTATTTTGGCTGCCTCTCAGCATGAAACGGGGATGTATGACAAGGCTCTTAGTTCCTATGAAGAGGTCATTCGAATTGACCCATACAACACCGCTGCCCGTCGCGGCATGGAACGCGTCGAAAGGGATCGAACAACCTATTTTGAAGCCGCCAAAGATCATCAACGTGCACGCATGCTCAATGGCATCAATGAACTCTGGGAAGACAAGCCCCGACTCAAAGCAGAAGAAATCAGCGCCCTCTTCGGAGCCGAGCGTGCGCAGCAGGCAGATGCTGGCCAGAAAAGCGGACGCACCAGCATTGCCGCAAAACTGAGGGACTTGCGGATTGAGCGAGTTGACTTCACCTCAGCCTCTCTGGAAGAAGTTTTAGAATATCTGCGTGTCAGAGCTCGCGATCTTGATCCTGCCAAGAAGGGAGTGGATTTTGTGAACGGTCTTTCATCCGATGCCAATCTGCGGCCAATCTCCTTGAATTTGGTGAATGTCCCGCTTGAAGAAGTGCTCCGCTACGTAACTGAGATCTCTGGGGCCAACTACCGTATCGATGAGTATGCCGTTCGTATTGTTCCTCTGACGGATACAAATCAGACAATCATCTCAAAAAGTTACCGGGTGCCACCTGATTTCATCACGTCCGCCCCAGCCGCTGCGACAACAACAGCCGCTGCAGATCCTTTTTCAGCACAAGCGCCTGGAGCTGCTGCAGGAGGCCCCCTTATTCGTCGACTTGGTGCCAAGGAATTCCTTGAAAGTCGCGGTGTCAATTTCCCTGAAGGAGCTGGTGCCAGCTATAATCAAATCGCGAATATGCTGACTGTCCGCAACACAGCGAAGAACATCGAATTGATCGATGGTCTAGTAGAGCAGACGTTAAATACCGCCCCTAAGATGGCTGTGGTTGAGGTAAAGATTGTTGAAATTTCTCAGACAAAACTTGAAGAGTTCGGCTTTGATTGGTTGTTGAACAGTTTTGGCGCCAAGATGACCTTTGCTGGCGGAACGGTCGGTAATGCACAAAGCTCAAATTTTCGTGTGAACGAGTTCCCTACAACTTCAGGTCTTTTCCCAGGAATGGCTCCCGGATCAGCAGGCCTGCGTAGTTCCGGTAATCTAGGTAACTCGACCGTAGAAGATGTTCTCTATGGTTCAGTCACCCCCACGTCCAGAAGGTCGCCTGGGGCTTTAACCCTGACCGGCGTCTTAACTGATCCCCAGTTTCAGGTTGTCTGGCGTGCTCTGGATCAGAAGACGGGTATTGATATGATTTCTAGACCTTCAGTGATCGCCAAAAGCGGGCAAAAGGCTTCTGTTGAAGTTGTTCGAGAATTCATTTACCCGACCGAATTTGATCCACCACAAATCCCGACCAATATTGGAAGTTCTACCACGACTCTCAGCATCGGTGGTGTGGTTATATCTTCAGTTACCAATCGCCCTGCTATCCCTGTGACGCCAACAACGCCAACAGCCTTTGAAATGCGGCGTATCGGCATGGTTCTAGAGGTAGAACCCCAAATCTCTGAAGACGGCAAGACCGTGGATTTAGCGATCACGCCTGACTACACTGAATTTCTCGGCTTCGTAAATTATGGAAGCCCAATTAACCAAGTATCCCAAAACTCAAAGGACGAGTTGACCCCGAACATCATCAATCAGCCTATTTTTGTATCCAAAAAGATCGTCACAGGAGTTAAAGTCTATGATGGTCAAACCGTGGTTTTGGGTGGCTTGATGTCAGATCAGGCAGTCATGATTGATGACCGCATCCCAATTGTGGGTGACCTGCCTTTTGTCGGAAAGTTTTTCCAAAGTAAAGCCAAGCAAAAGAAGACCAAAAACCTGCTCTTTTTTGTCACTGTCAAAGTAGTGGATCCCTCGGGGAATCGGATCAATCCAGATATGTGATTTTGAAAGGCTGCCTGAGCCTGCTGAAGCACTACACTAAAATGGAGAGGTTTTGGGTCCCCTTCCACAAACCACAGAGAATTGCAGCAGCCACTTACCCGATTCGTTTATCGATTTCTAGTCGGCTTTGATGTTCCTCAAAAGAGCTTCAGCACAGGCCGTGGAAAATAGCGGATCATTTATCTCTACGTCCATCTCCATGACTGGGATGTCTGCTCGGAGGTGAGACTTTAAAGCACCAAACAAAGCGGTGTCCGCGTGCGCATCATGAAAAGGCTTCCCTTCCGCACTGATGACACTGATGGCCTTCTTCGGCAGTAAAACGGTTACTGGTGCGGTATAGGCATTGATCTTTTCAGCGATGATCTTCCCAAGCTGGGTGCACTCTTCTGCTGAAGTGCGCATCAGTGTCACTTGTGCATTGTGATGATAAAAGACTCGTCCTTCATATTGAGTCGGCACCGTTTGTGGTTCACCAAAGTTCACCATGTCCAAACAACCTGGGGCAATGATCGCCGGCACTGCAGCTTTCGCGGCAGCATCAAGACGAGTGGGTCCGGCACCAAGCACGCCGCCCAGAAGTTCATCAGCCCACTCGGTGGTGGTGATGTCTAATACTCCGCTGACAAGACCACTTTCAATAAGACTTTCCATCGCGCGTCCACCATTCCCGGTAGCTGCAAAAATGAGGACCTCATAACCTGCCTCTTCCAGCCTCTGCTTTGCCTGGGTGACGCATGCGGTGGTATTACCAAACATGCTAGCGACGATTAACGGCTTATCAGAGACTGGTTGAGCTTTGCGCTTTTCTGCCGCCGCCACCATGCCGCAAATGGCACCGGCCGCATTTTCAAAAATGACCCGCGTTAAGCGGTTGATACCGGCCACATCGGCGATTGCTGGGATCATGACAATGTCCTTTGTGCCGACATACGGGGAGGTATTTCCGCTGGCTAGCGTGCTGACCATGACTTTTGGGAAACCAATAGGCAAAGCGCGCATCGCTGCCGTGCAGATCGCTGTGCCGCCGCCGCCGCCTAAAGATATGATGCCGTGCACCCGCCCTGCTTCAACCAGATCGGAAACAACTGCGGTGGCCCCAAGCGCCATCAAGGTCACACATTCTCCGCGGTCTTGCCGGGCCAACACAGCCTGCCAATCTCCGCCAGCTGCCGCAGCCACGACCTCTGCCGAGATGTCTGGCTGGATACCGGGCGTGGTGAGACTACCTGCATTGATCAAAAGCGTTTCGAATCCAGAAGCGCGGATCTGATCAGCCAGAAAGCCATGCTCAGGGCCTTTGGAGTCGAATGTTCCTAAAATAGCAATGGTTGGCATAAGTGATGAATTCATTAAACAAAGATCACGATCAAAACTCAACCTCAGTTCTCCACAACTACCTCACTAAAATACACCCAGACGATGCAAAGCTGGCGCCCAGAGGGACCTTTGTGCATGTTCACAACGTTAAACAACGTTTTTACAGTCATGAATCGCCGCTCCTTTCTCGCTACAATACCTGCTTCCTTGGCCACTCTTCAAGCTGCTGATCAGACGAGTCAACTTCGTGTGGCAGTTATCGGTCACACTGGGCGTGGCAACTATGGACATGGGCTGGATACCATGTGGATGAAGCTTCCTGAGACTAAAATCGTAGCCGTTGCAGATGCGGATCCGGACGGCCTCGCTGCGGCCCAAAAGAAACTCTCCTTGCTGCGTGGCTTTTCTGATTACCATGAAATGATCACCGAAATCAAACCTGACATCGTCGCAGTCGGGCCGCGCCATGTGGATCAGCATCGTGATATGATCTTAGCAGCAGTCAATGCGGGGGTTCGTGGGATCTATGTAGAAAAACCCTTTTGTTGGGACCTAAAAGAAGCTGATGAGATCGTCATGGCTTGTGAAAAGGCAGGCACCAAGCTGGCAATCGCACATCGCAATCGGCAGCACCCCGTTTTACCAGTCGTGGCCGCACTCATTGAAGAAGGCATCATCGGTCGGATTTTAGAATTTCGCGGTCGCGGCAAAGAGGATGCACGCGGTGGTTCATTAGATCTATGGGTGCTTGGATCTCATATCGTGAATCTAGCCTGCTATTTCGGAGGTGGCGCCACCTCCTGCAGTGCTGAGGTAAAGCAAGATGGTCACCTCATCAGCAAGGCTGATCTCAGGGAGGGTGACGAAGGCATTGGCCTGCTTGCTGGCAACGAAGTCCATGCTCGCTACGAATTGGCAAAGGGCATAACACTTTACTTCGACTCTATCAAAAACGCTGGCGTTAAGGAAGCTGGGTTCGGCCTGCAAATCATCGGTACTCAGGGCATCATCGACTTCCGAATTGATCAGGAGCCATTGGCACACCTGCAGTTAGGGAGCCCTTTCCAGCCATCAATGCCATCCCGTGAGTGGATACCCATCACCACTGCTGGCGTGGGCAAGCCTGAGCCAATGACAAATCTGGGACAACGGGTCGCCGGCCATGAGGTGGCAGCTCATGATCTTATTGGCGCCATGAAGGAAAACCGCCCTCCGCTCTGTGACGCTGTCCAAGGCCGCCAAACCATCGAAATGATCAGCGCCGTCTTTGAATCTCACCGATTAAGCGGAAAACGAGTGAACATCCCACTATCAACGAGGGTCAACCCATTGACCCTTTTATGAAATACGATTTCAACCTCCGCGGCTTCGCTTTGATCGGATTGATCAACCTGATCATCACCGGTTGCCATGCTCAAAACACCAACGCAGAGGCTGAATCTTCAAGGAAGCATGTCACTGCTGCAGAGAGCTTCGCTGCAAAACTAACCCATGCAGCCTTGGATCGCACTAAAAAATCGGTTCGCTATGATCCCGCTTACATCACCCTCAGCTATCCAGGAGGGGATGTGCCTGCCGACACTGGCGTCTGCACAGATGAGGTGATCCGTTCCTATCGCGCTCTGGGCATTGATTTACAGAAGCTGGTCCATGAGGACATGAAACGGGCCTTTTCA
>JAPLUM010000293.1 GCA_026397605.1 Verrucomicrobiota bacterium
GCCTTTCCATTTTCGATAACGAAAGCACCGCCGTTCTGATGACGACTGCCAAAGAGCAGGGCATCCGCGTTCAGCGCTGCCTGCTTGATGCCGGCGCCTGTGAAGCTACCGCCATGCAAGCCGCAGGCATCCGCTCGGCTGGAGTCTCCGTGCCGCTGGGGAACTACCATAATCTGGACGAGAAAAAGAACATCGTCCCCGAGTATGTCATGATGAATGACACTCGGGCACTGATCGACCTGCTGAAGGCCCTCGTCGCCACCAAGCATGAAGGCATCGGCGAGCGCAGCATCCGTGAGCGTGTCGAAATGCGCATGGAAGAATACGCCCCCTTCCTGAAGGCCAGCAAAAAGCACTTCAAGTAAAGCCGACCTTTACCGCTCAAAGAATAGCGTGAACTCATGGCGATTGTACGTCAGGTGTCTCAGCTCCTTAATCCCAGAGCTTTTGCACCTTCTGAATGGCAGGGGTCATGCTAGCGGATATTTTCTGCTCAAAGTGACTTCGCTTTGTTTTTTGTGATTCACGCAAGAGAATCTGCAGTTGCTTTGGAATCGTCGTGCGCAGCTCGGCTGCCTCTTCAGCAGGGAGCCAGCTTTCAGTCACTGCCGTATGAGCAGCACGGCAGACATCTAACATTTCTCTAGTTATATCGTCTGCTGATCTGCCTTCAGGAATCACTCCCATGCGCATATCATTCGACAGTGTAATGACTTCTTTCAAAGAGCGTTGAATCCAAGCCTTCGTCTCCGCCAAATGCGGTGGCTTGAAGTAGGGAGCAAGATCACGCTGACGCTCCGCAAATGTGGTTTCTGTAGCAGCTGCTGCTCGAATGAGAGTAAGCTGTAGTGCTGGGAATTTTACTTTGCGCGATTGAACCTCTTTCAAGGCTGTCTTGAAAATCAGAGCTGCCTTTGGGTCATTTGGAATACCGAGGCTTGTGACCGGCGTATCACGCATGACCCGCAAGAAAGGCTCTTCACCTCGAATATTGACTTTGGAGAGTTGCACCAAGAAAGGCTCAATCCAAGACAAGGTGCTGACATCTGCGTCTGCGGGCCAAACTTGCAGAAGTTTTAAGGGGACTTGCGCGGCATCGCAGTTACCTGGATTTAAAGAGCCCGCTCCCTGACGCCACCAATAACTCAACAACGGCTCTAACTGCTCGGATCCCTCCGCTTTGAGTCTTGCAGTCAATTGGGACACTAACCAATCTTGAACTTTAGGCTCATTCGAGATTGCGTAACCTGAGGCAGCTAAGCAGGATGCCTGCAAAGAGACATCTTGTTTAAAAACAATGGTCAGAAAGCGCTGAAGCAATCCTCCCGTGGACCCAGAGTTATGGTGCATCTGATAAAACAGGCGTGAAAAGCCTCTCAACCAATACGGAGCACGGCCTGACTCAGGCCATGTCTCTGCAAGTGGCATGAGTAGTTCCACCGCCCAGGTGGCCTGAGCTGGATTGATCTCATTCCAAATATCTGCCTGAAAAAAGGCGTCTAACTGCTGCCCCAGCCCTTCTGCATCCTTCGACATGAGTTTGCGAGCTATCTCCAGAGTCGAAGCTACGGGAGCGCCGGCTTTCATTTGAGCTATTGCCTGAGTGGCAAAGGTTTCCATGATGAGTGCTGGATAGTTCCTCGTCTCACTGCGGAGTTGGGTGAGCAGTTGCTCACGAGTAGCGAGGTCTTCAAGAGTGGGCTTTAGTGTGGAATTCTGCGAATTTCGCGACGGATCAGCACTAACGAACTTCACGATCTCAGCCACCCATTTGGATGACTTTGCTGCATGCGCAGGTTCGCATTTTGAGATCATCATCAGTGCCATCCGCGCCCAGGCATTACGGCGTGAGACAGGTGCGCGAGATTCATCATTCTGGAAAATGTCCTGAAAGCTCCATGGAAAGAGATTGTCAGCCTCCGGGTGCTGCATGAAGCGCAATGCCGCCGACACAACCTTCTCTGGTGAGGCCTCCACATGGACACGAGCATACTGACGAAAGAATCGATTGAGAAGACCAGACTTCTGTACCGCCATCTCTTGGATGGCATACCAGCGGCTGCGAAAGCCCAAGTCGATTGGCATGACCCTCGAACTGCTCTTGAACCGACCTTCATAATTCCACTGAGCTTCACCTGGAAATCGCTCCAACATGACGAATCTCTGATCTGTGCCGAAATCTAACCTCAGAAGAATTCTGTCGAATCTACCCGCAGTTGAGTTCGTATCACTCATCTCTTGAGCAGGTGGCCAGTGACTGATGAGTGTCTCGCCCAACAAGGCCATAAATTCTCGGCGCTGCGGAGACCCGCCATCATCTGCCCAGCCTTGCCAACTCTCTACAGCTTCCGCAACTTCGTTGGGTTGTTCCGGCAGTCGTGCGCGGACCACCGCAGCAACTGCCTCATGTGACTGCGGACTCTTCCATGCCTGCATCTCGAGGTAGCGGAGGAAGTTCGTCCGCCATTCTAGCCTCTGGTCCATGCACACTTGCAAGACCTGAAGAAAAAGGTCGTCACGCAACTTCAAGGCTGGGACGCTCGCATAAAATTTCCCTGTGAAACCTTGATCATAGCCATGACCACCTTCCATACCAAAAATTGGCGGGATACTGGGTGTCACTCCAGAGTTAGGCTGCAAGAGGTTGCCTAGCCAGCGATTAAGCCACACTGGATTCTGCTCGATCACACCCTCCAGCATAGTCTTGCCAACGCGCCATGCGGCCGCATACCATCGGTACCGCAGGTCTGGATCCCAGACCCCACCAACCCAAGCGATACCTTGAATGGCTCGGCCCGTAGTATCCTGGGTTCCGTGTCCTTTTTCAATGAATTCAACCAGTGCCTTCTCCATCTCCTCTCGATCTCGACCAGCTGCGGCGATCAACTTTTTCTCGATAGCCTCCGTATCTTGACCATTGCGTAGTGTTTGCCCGAGCTGGCTGAACAGCTCATGGGGCGGCATGTCCAGCTTTTCACCCAACCAGTGCAGCAGGCGCTCATAGGCAGCGAGTCTTCGGCGTTGTAAATCAGACGAAAATGGCGGTGTCAGCTTTGCCACGGCCTCGGGACTCAGAGTGATGGAAGGCATGCGTTCCGCTTCATTGTCTCGTCCCTTGATGAGCAAATTAATGACCGGCTTCACGATCTCTGCCACCATCGTTGGCTCGGGCTTCATCTCATCTAGCAACGTGGCGATCAGTTCACCTGTACGCACATGATGGTCATCATAGTATGAGCGACCCAGCATCTCCACCAGTGGCCGCAGTGAGGCAGGTGCGGTTGGTTTGCTGACGTAGAGCAGACGGGCCTGACGTAACACCTCGGCATAATGTGCCTGATCATGCAGTGCCCAGCCTGCGTAGTGGGGAAAGACCTGCGCGCGGTGACTGTCGAGCTTCATCTCTGCCAAACAATACTCTTCAAAAAGTTTCGCTCTCTCCTCCTGCCAGACGAGTTGCTCTGCAGTATGTTTTTGAGTCCCCGATGTGATCGGAAAGGGCCATTCCCATAGAGCATTCATCACCGGATTGCTATTGTCGCTGATCTCTGCGCCGATCAGTTCTAGCACTTGATCACGGCCATAAGCCGTCCGGTTTTGAATCCCTGGCTGTGTATCTTCATCTGCTCGCAAAGCCATGATCAGCCGTGCTAGCCGCAGCCGCTCAGGCACGCGGCGTATGGAGTGACTCATTCCAAGTAAGTCTTGGGCTGGGTCGCGAGTTTCCGTGTTCTTCAGCCAAGCGATGAACTCTTCTGACGCTGGCTTGCCTTCCAGCAAATGCCGCTGTGTGAGCTGTTGAAGCACATTACCAGCTTGTGGGGGAGTCTGCTGGATTAGCAGAGTGCAGAGCTGATCATGCAGCGCCTTTCGCCTTGTCAGCAAGGCTTCAGGAGCAGGCTTTTCTGGCTGTCGGCTCTCAGTTTCTTGAAACAGGGTGAGCACCTGCATTTCACTAGAAGAAAAGGAGTCCACCAATGCCGAACATAAATTTTCCGCAGGCCGTAACCAGGTGCTCAACTCAGAAGCGGTCAATAAATTTGGCTGCGACTGAGCAGCACGTACACAAGCCTCCACCAAGTTCAGACGTGCCTCATATTTACTCAAGCCTCTCGCCTCCTGAGCCAGCAGTCCAACGGTCTGCGCCGCCATGGAATTTGGCAGCCTTTGCAAGGCGGCACTAAGCGCCTCTGGCTTGGCTCCCAAGTGCATTTCCAGCCTCAGTAATGTGGCATTCATCACAGCATCGGCAGCACGAAGAGGTAGCGCTTCCTTGAGCCAATCATGCGCTCGCTGCCATTCGCCACAAGCATCCGCGACATGGACTGCCTGAATGAGCGCACGCCAAGAGCGCACTCGTCCAGGCTCAACTGCCTGAAGCATAGCTGCCGCCAAATTATTCTGCTTCACCTGCCGCCGAATGTTTTCTAATTCGCTGCTACCAATGTTTCCCGAGCGCCAGCCGAGGAAGCGCTGATCTGCTGAACGGCGCAAACCCGCTACCCATCTCAAAGCCAATTCAGTCCGCATCTCGGGACTCATCCTCTGCGATGAGTCGATGTAGTATGATGCTTGTTCGGGACGCTGAAACTGCCCATCAAATCGCCGTCTCCGACCGAAGAATTCACTGTCAGGTTCCTGCCAACGGCCTGAGTAACGCCGAGCATCCGATGCATTGTTTGGTTGCGCTAGCTTGGCTGCCTCATCCACCAGCCCGACAGCATCAAGCGCCTGCTTCCAGATGGGATAACCCGAGAATGCGACTCGATGTTCACGAATCATCGGCAGCCACTCCTCGAAGATGGCTTTGACTCTCTCAAGCTGGCTCGCCTCCTGCTTGCTAGGTGCCCGTGGTGGAATCGACATGTCCTGCTGGGACAATCCAGGAAACAGCGCCGCTCTCACATAAAGCATCTGAGCGGCTGAGCGTGTCTGACCTATCTCGGTGGGGATAGCTCTGTGCAGCAGATTCAGTGCGCCGAGCTTATCCTGCCGATGCCAGGCTAGGCTCGCTGCTGCAGTCACCGCAGCAGGCAGCTTTGGCTCAGCTTGTAGCCAATCAGAGACAGCCTTTTCTAGCTCTGTACCCGAACCCTCAAGTTAGCTTTGGATCGGGCCTCAAAACGGGTCGTTAAGATCATTGATCTCGTGGCCCGACTCCGAAGCTAGCGGTTGTTGAACAGGCCC
>JAPLUM010000447.1 GCA_026397605.1 Verrucomicrobiota bacterium
TGGTGGGGAGCTGCTCTGGGCTGCTTGGCGTTCACCTTCATCGGCATGAAATTACTTGGTTCTGCTAAAGGTTGGCTCGTTGCCGCTGTCGCACTGTTTTTACTGCACTCAGCAGGCTATTTCGCTGGCGACTGGGCCATGTATCAATACTGCAAACCCAAAGCTTTGACCTTCGCCAAAAACTCGGTGGATTGGCAGCAGTGGATGACTTTGGGGAAGCTGGCTTGGGGGCTTTTTTATGGTCTCGGGTTCGGGGCAGGGATTGGTTGGGTATTTCATCAATCTCGGATTGAGGCTTGAGCCTGTCGATCTTCTGTTTATGAGTGACTGCTCACCATGGCTTTAGCAAAGATCACTCAAGTTACCGGCACCGCCGTCCACGTTACAGGTTCAGACATCGACACTGACCGCATTATACCTGCACGCTTCATGAAGTGTGTCACTTTTGACGGTCTCGGCGAGTTCGCTTTCTACGACGTCCGTTTCGATAAAGACGGTAAGCCCACGGGCCATCCGCTGGATGATCCACGCTTCAAAGGGGCCTCCGTTTTGCTGTCAGGTACCAATTTTGGTTGTGGTAGTTCTCGTGAGCACGCTCCGCAGGCGCTTTATCGCTTTGGTTTCCGTGCGGTCATCGCGCAGAGTTTTGCAGAGATTTTCTTTGGCAATTGCACCACGCTTGGCATTCCCTGCGTCTTGGCATCTGCGGAAGACATCGCCAAGCTAGCTGTAGCGGTGGAGGCCAATCCAGCACTGTCAGTCACGGTTGATGTGGCCAATCGTCAGGTGGTTTTTGGTGCTGACAGCTTCGGTGTCACCATCCCAAACACCTCGCACGATGCCTTGACCAGCGGTAAGTGGGACCCGATCGCCGAGCTTCTGGAGGCTAAAGATGCCATCCATGAGCGCATGACAGCCCTGGGTTTTGCCAACGCTTAATTTCCTTTTCTTATGAGCACCATCCCTGACCAGCTTCGTTTCAGCGACTCTCACGAATGGGTCGATCCTACCCAGGCTATCTCTCCTGTGGGAATCACCGATCATGCTCAAGCGGAACTGACAGACGTCGTGTTTGTTGATCTGCCCAAGCTGGGAGCCGTGAAGGCGGGTCAGCAGGTCTGTGTGATCGAGTCTGTGAAGGCTGCCAGTGACATTTATAGTCCTGTCAGCGGCGAGATTGTCGAGGTCAATGAAGCGCTGAATGCTAATCCAGCCCTGATCAACACCGCTCCCTACACTGATGGCTGGATCTTTAAAATCAAGCTAGCTGATCCGGCTGAGTCGGCTTCCCTCATGGATGCCGTGGCCTATAAAACGCATATTGGTTGAGCCTTATTGGATAAATAGAGGTTTGTTCACAAATGCTTGATTGATTCTTTGCATGGAGCAGTCATTGCTGGCACGCCTCTAGCGGCGTCACTGTGACATCATGGCAAAATTGACATTCATTCTCGAAGATGGCCAAGAAGTGGAGGTTCCCCTCACGGAGACCATCACCATTGGTAGCAGTGAAGGGAATAGCGTGGTCGTGGATGATGAGCGTATCTCCTCAAGACATGCGGAAGTCCTCATTACCGGAGATGGCAGGATTCAGATCCGGGAGATCGATGGGGGAACTGGCACCTTTGTTAATGACGAGCGAGTGCAGAGCTATCCCTTGCGTCATGGGGATCGGCTCGCTTTCGGCCCTCTCATTGCCCTGTTAGACACAGAGGAAGCGCCGTTACCACCACCTGCAAAAGTTGAATTAGTCGAGACGAATTCCCTCAAGGAGGCCTTGGTAGCTCAGGAAAAACGGCTGCTTGAGGCACAGTCAGCGGCAGATTTGGCAGAGGCAAAGCACTTGGCCCTGATGGCTGCCATCCAAGGCTTGCTAACAGAGAAGGATGAAAAGAACGCAGTGCTCAAAGGGCTGGACTCCGCTAAAGAGGCGGCGTCTAAGTCACTGTCCGATTTAAGCGCTCAGCAGGAGAAAGACTTAGCGCGGCTCAATCAACTCAAGGCAGAAGTAGCGCTCGTGGAGACAAGGCTCACCGAGTCTCAAGCCGCCGTGGCTACTCTGGCTGTTCAGCAAGAAAAGGCGTCGGCACAACTCAAGCAGATCAGTGATGAGG
>JAPLUM010000183.1 GCA_026397605.1 Verrucomicrobiota bacterium
CTAGCGCCAAGGCCACGGTGAATCTCCGCAGCCGCGCAGCTATCACGGGCACTTTACCATCCCGATTGGTGGAAGTTAATAGCCCGCTCGAGATCCAAGCTACGGTGACTGGCGCCCCACTACCCGTTTGTGTTTGGCGCCGTGGCACGACCATAGTGAAAGGTCAAACCGGCAGCAGGCTGCTCATCCCGGCTGCACAACTCAGCGACGGTGGTAGCTACACAGTCACAGCCTCCAACATCGCTGGTGCCAGCACTCCTGGCAGTGGTGCCACAGCCAGTGTGATTGTGATTGATAAAACTACGCGGCTTCAAGTCGCCAAACCCGGCACCACAGTCAAGCTTGTGGCACCCATCACGGGCCCAGGTTTGACCTATATCTGGTCAAAAGGCAGCACGGTCATCGACGAAAGCACACCGCGCCACAGTGGCATGAGAGATGCCACCCTCACCATCACAGAAGCTAATATCACCACCGATAGTGGAGACTACACCTGCGCAGTAGAAGCCCCTTCCCTGGCTCAGCCTGCGGTTACAGGCATCATCCGATTCGTCGTTGCCGACAAACCTGTGCTTCTGCCAATGACCGGCAACAATGCGCCACCGAATGCCTATGCGGGAGTTACATACGACGGCTTCACCATTCCGCATGACACAGCTAGCTCTAAAACCCCAGCCAGCTTCACCATCATAGGTCTTCCCAAAGGACTGACCTTTAATGCAATCACGGGACGCATCACCGGCACCGCTGAGGCAGTAGGGCTCTTCACCATCACTGCCAAGGCAACCAATCCTTCGGGAATAAGTAATACAGTGACTGGTTCCCTCCGCGTCTTGCCAATGATTCAGGGTAGCACGGGCAGTTTCGTGGCCGAAGTTGCACCTTCACAGATTCTCAACCTCAATCATGGCGGACGTCTAAGTTTAACCGTCAGTGATGCATCCACCTACAGCGCAAGTCTGCAAATGGGTGCAGAAGTCTTCAAATCAGCAGGAACTCTGCGCTTTGTCGGAGAAGGCACCACGACCGGGCTGCCCATTTTCCGCAATATCATTAGCTTCCCTCGTCTGAAGCGCAGCCCTTTGAGTCTTGATCTTTATGTCACAGGCGTGAGTGGAGATGTTGCAGGAATCATTTCAGACGGCACCTCCTCAGCAGAAGTTTCCGGCTACCGCCTCGTCTGGAATTATCAGTTTAATCCCGGCCCAGTCACAGCAGCAACCCTGTTTGTGGATCAACCGCCCATCGGCAAATTTTCGTATCGGCTGAATGTCGCACTAAATCCAGAACTCGACCGGACAGACACACCTCAGGGCAGTGGCTACGTTGCACTAACAATTGATAACAGTGGACTAGCCACAATCGCTGGACGTTTAGCAGACGACACCCCCGTGACAGCCAGCACTTTCATCAAGGCTGATCGGCTCATGTATTGGTTCCAAATGTTGAATAACAACAAGGCCTCTCTTGGTGGCTATCTTTCCTTTGGCACTCAGACCTATACCAGCAGCACAAGCTTTGCCACCAAGCCAGAACGTGCCGCAGGAGACTTACGTTGGTTCAAAGAAGCACAGCCGACGACCGACAGGCGCTACCAAGCTGGCTTTGCCTCGACACAGTTAACCGCTTTAGGAACTCCCTACGTAGCACCTGGGACCAATCAGACGGTTTTGGGCATTGCAGATGTGCCCGGAAATCTCAAAATTGATTTGAGTCGTGGTGGCTTGACATCAGCCATTGGAGAAACTGGACGCCTTGACTTTAATAACACGGCGACGCTACCGTCGAATACGCCTTCCAAAATCACGTTAAAGATCACTCCCAGCACAGGATCATTCACAGGCACCTTTGACGTTCCCGGCACGGTTTTACGCAAAGCGACCATTAGCGGCCTCATCATCCAAGGCTTACCCAATCAAGCACGCTTTGGATTAGGCCATGTAGCACCTGGAGGAGCTGGTTACTTCTTACTTCCAGGATTAGCGCCGAGTGTTTCGACCTCTCCTATACTTTCAGGTAAGGTAGAACTCGGTACGCCATGGGCCGTCAATTTCACAACCCAGCCACAATCACGTTCCGCGGCCACTGGGGCAAACGTCACCCTTACAACAGCTGCAGTGAGCACCGGCTCTGGGATGGTTGTTAAATACCAGTGGAGAAAGGACAACATTGATATCCCTGAAGGCGACGGTTTTACAGGCACCAAAACAGCCAGCCTTACCATGACGGGCCTAATCTCTGCGGATGCAGGCAGCTACACATGTGTGGCCTCAGCAGGTCCTTTAGAAGCCATCAGTAATGCCGCAGCACTCACTGTAACGACTACTCCTTGATTCACTTTTAAGTCTGCAACAACCACCGCCCCCTTTTCATGAAATCACGCTATTTCGCTCTTTTTTTCCTCAGCCTGCTAGGTCTGTTATTCTTACCTGAAGCCAAGGCACTGCCGCCAGCTAAACCTACAGATGGCAGCGTGCGCTTCACGCGCAAAAAGATGACGGAGCAGGCAGAGACTTATCATTCGTATCACTTGCGCTGGAAGGATAACGCCCCAGATGCTGACGGAACAGAGCTTCAGTTACGCTTCGCCAATGCAGGGGCATTTTATTTTCTAACCAACGATCAAAGAGGCTATCTAAATGCCCCTATCCCAGACATTTCAGAGCGTGATGCTGATGGATATCGTGAGGCGATCATCTCAGTCGGTAGTCCACCGCCTGGGACGATC
This sequence comes from Verrucomicrobiota bacterium, assembly GCA_026397605.1. Taxonomy (GTDB): domain Bacteria; phylum Verrucomicrobiota; class Verrucomicrobiia; order Verrucomicrobiales; family Verrucomicrobiaceae; genus Prosthecobacter. Next base: position 2,729 of record JAPLUM010000183.1, read on the forward strand.
TGTCAATTCCAAGTGGTCGTCTGGAAATTCAATGGAAACAAAACGGAGTCCAGTTCACTGCTGATCCAGACACGGGTGCCTGCTCCCAATGGTAATGCTGACTTTGCTCCGCCTACCAATTTACAGCGTAAGGTTTCCACAACAGAGGACCGAGTCACCTTGTCGTGGGAGGATAAGAGTGACAAAGAAACCTATCATCAGATTTTTCTTGCCAAAGGCTCTGCACCATCTGCAAATGCATATTCTCCTCTTGGTTACATTCCTTTTGGACTCACTGAGTGGGACATCAAGCGCTACATGAGTTTTCCTTACAATCGAACAACTGATGGGCAAAACATCGCAACTCCAACGACCTTGATCCCTGGAGAGACCTACAGCGTCGCAGTTCGTGCACTGAGTGTCGGAAAACTTCCTGTCACTGACGCTCTGACTTTAGGCTCTACTCTGCCTCTATCAGAAGCAAAGGTCACAAATGCCGCCACAGTGTCATTCGTGATGCCTAGCTTGCGTGCCCCTTCTAATTTGAAGGGTAGAGTCATCAGTGAGGCGAGTGTCAATTTGAGTTGGGAAGACAATTCTAATAATGAAACGAGTTATGAGATTCAATA
>JAPLUM010000856.1 GCA_026397605.1 Verrucomicrobiota bacterium
TACTGTGTTGAGGGGTGGGCAAAGGCGGGTATGGCGAATGATGATTCCTCACTTGCCGCCGGAGGCTGAGACAGGTTTTATCTTGGCGGATTCGCCTTCCCAACTGAGGGCGAAATTGCCGCAGAGGACAAGGTAGTCGAGGGCTTCGAGGGCGGTGCCGTTTTTCAGGGTGATGGAGAGGCGCGGCTCTTTGGCTGGGGCGGTGTAGTCGATGCGCAGGCCGGTTTGCTTCGTGATCTCGGCAAAGACTTCGGCGGCGGGCTGGTCGCGGAGATCGAGAGTGATGCGGGCGGTTGATTGGGTTTTCGCCGGAGGTGGTGCGGGGGTGGTGAAGGTGCGCTTCGGGAGTTCGGCAGGCAGTTCGTGCGGGGCACCGGCCTGAATCCAGCGGCGTACGACTTCTTTTTCCTCGCCGGTGAGCGGCGGGGTCTTCGGATGATCGTCTGGCGGCATCTCGCCGTCGTTCGCGAGGCGGTAGAGCTCGGAGCGATGAGGTTTGCCGCGCTCGATGTAGTCGAGGTTGTCGGCGAGGCGCTTGAGATCGAGCACATGGCCGAATTTGCCCTCGGGCTTCTTCAAATGGCTGCCGTGGCATTCGTTGCATTTGTGCTCGAAGATGACGTGGACATTGCCCGCGAGATGGAGCGCCTTTTCGGGTGAGGTCGGCTGCTGTGCCTGCGCGGTGAGGGCGGCGATGAGAAGGAGTACGATGCGTTTCATGCGATGACCTCGAATCTGCGCACCTGAATGCCGTTCTTGCCTGTCTTTTGCAGCGGACGCGGCTCCGGCTGCGCGTGGCCATTGAGGTCCACACTGCGGGCGCGGGCCTCGTAGCGACCGGGAGGTAGATTTTTCAGCGTCGCATGATACGAACACATGCCATAGCGCGGCGGCCATGACTGCGGGCGGCCGGTGGCGGTATCAAAGGCGAGCACTTGGCCTGGTTTCACGCCTTGGGGCAGCACGGCGGGCCAGTCCGGCTGATCTTGGAGTTCGCAGGGTTTCCATGGGGCGTTGAGCAGTTCGGGAGCGTCATCAGCGAGCGGCTGCGGCTCGCCCTCGATGCGGCGCAGCCAGTATTCCACCCGCTGCACGCCTGACGGTCCGCTGATGACCTGACCGGTGATGAAGATGGGCTGACCGGCGGGTATTTTTTGCCCGTCGAGGCTCTTATCGACATAGGCGGCGGTCTTCAGCACGGAATCGGGATCGTTGTTGCCGTGCGCGTAGGTGTCGTTGTTGCGGGCGTCGTTGGTGACAAAGATGTGCTGGAGCCACTTGATGGATTTATAGCCATGCGACCACGGCACGATCATGCGCACCGGCCCGCCGCGCTCCAGGCTGAGTGGCGCACCATTCACGCGGTAGGCGAGGAAGACGGGCAGATCACCCGGCGCGGTCTCAAAGCACTGCGTGTAGCTGACGGACGATTTGAAGACCTGCTTTGGATCGTGGTTGTGAAAGCCCCAGAAGTAGATGCGGCGGACATTGTTCATCTTGCCGCAGAGTTTTAGCACCTCGCGCAGTGGCACGCCGGTCCACAGGCCCTGGCCCAGCGGCGTGTCGATGTTCAGGCACTGCATGGCTTTGAGGAAGTGAACCTCATGCTTCTTGCCCAGCTCCATGAGTGTGGGCAGATCGAGCGCATTGCCACCGGCCAGCGTGAGCGGCTTTTGCAAGGTGGCGGGCACCTTCGTATGAGGATCTTCGATAAAAGCATCCGCCGTGATCTCGCAGCGCCACGTCTCCGGCGTGAGGCGTGCCTGGAGCAAGGCGTCGCCAACGAGCGTGTGCGGCTTTGGCGTGCCGCGAGACACATCGTAGAAATCCAGATCCGGCGTGAGCAGCGGCTGGAGCTTCGGCGCTGGTGTCTCCGCATGCGAAACAGAGGCCGCCGCAAGGCCGAGGCTGCTGGCGCGGAGGAATCGCCGACGAGAGATCACATTCATGCAGCCTGAACGAGCCAAGAGGCAGGATGTTGTCAGCGGATTCAGGCCGGT
>JAPLUM010000079.1 GCA_026397605.1 Verrucomicrobiota bacterium
AATGTGCTGTTCATGCATCCCCGACTGCTGCGTTTGGCGGGCTGGGGACTGCGGCTCTGGCAGCAGATGGGACTGGATCTGCTGATGAGAAGAGTGCGCTTTTTCGGTCTGCTGCCAAAACATTTGCGTGATCTAGAGCCGCAGACGCCACAGGTAGCCGCCGCCTTTTCTGACTCACTCATTGCCCCCTTTGAGTCGCCGACTGGGTCATCAAAATTCCGTGTGGGACTGCTCACCGGCTGCATCCAGGATCTGGCCTTTTCAGATGTGAATCGAGATACGGCTGATGTTTTATTGGCCAATGGCTGTGATGTCATTACCCCGAGAGCGCAGGCCTGCTGCGGTTCACTTCATGCCCATAACGGTGAATTGGAGCTGGCTCGTGAACTGGCCCGGCGGCAGATCGACAGCTTCGATCTCGACAGCATGGATGCCATCATCACCAATGCAGGTGGCTGCGGTGCCCACCTGAAGCAGTACGGACACCTCCTACATGAAGATCCTTTTTATGCGGCCAAAGCACGTCAATGGGATCGTAAAGTGAAGGATATCCATGAATGGATGGCGCAGATCGGCATCCGCAAGCCTGAAAAAGGCGCGGATGTCACTGAGGTCACCTATCATGAGAGCTGCCACCTTTGCCATGGACAGAAAGTCACCTCGCAGCCACGGCAGATGCTACAGGCCATCCCCGGTCTCATTTTAAAGGAACTGCCAGAAAGTAACTGGTGCTGCGGCAGCGCAGGCATCTACAATATCACCCAGCCTGAACAGTCGGCTAAGCTGCTGAAACGGAAGGTCGCAAATATCGAAAGCACCCAGGCTCTAGTCGTCGCCACTTCGAATCCAGGTTGTCATTTACAGCTCGTGAACGGGCTCCGGGGCAGGGTAGGCGTCACCCAACCAGTCACTCTTTTGGCCAAAGCCTACCGCGCTGAGAACGCGAATGAATAATCATCTAGCCTGGATTATTCATGAACATTGTGACGAAACCTCTTAAAAGCCTGAAGCTGCAAGGCGGGCGCTGTTTTTGAAAGGCTGAGTGCATGGGTCAATGCTCGATGCTTTTAAAAACAAGCCCAACGCAGCAGATTCGGTGTTTTAAGCGGGTGTAGTAGATGGCTCATGAATAATTCAGGCTAACCTCTCCCCGTCATTGCATTCAGTGGAATTCTGCGCGATTCCCTCTTATCCTTTCCTAACATGCATCTCCCCGGCATCTCCCTAGCCCGCTTTACCCTGATGGGTTTCCTCGGTTCACTGACGCTTGCGTTGAGTCAGGCGCAGACACCCGAGGTGCCCGTAGCCCCTGCATTACCAGTTCCTCCAAAGCCAGGCGCTGAGTCGGGAAAGAATCCCATCCCAGAGGATCTCATCGGTGATGAACACGTCCGCGAGGAGTTCGGCGTCAACGAATTCACCACCCCAAGCATTCGCAAGCTTTTCGAAATGCTGGATGGACTGGGCAAGCTGTCCTACGACAATCTCAAGCGCCCGATCACAAGGCAAACGCCTTCCGATCGTGTCCTCGTCTCGCTGGGTTTAGGCACCCTCATCGCAGATGGTTTTCTCATCGTGCAGTGTGAGAAGGTCGAAGCCATGGAAGACGTGGGTCGCGCCTTGATTAAGTATGCCAAAGTCATCGGTGCAGGTGGACGCATGAACCGCCACACTCAGAGTCTCTTTGAGCACAGCATCGATGGTAAATGGGATGATTTGCGGACCGAACTGGCGCTCACTCAGGCCGATGTCGAAGCTGAAATGGTTCAGCTGCGTGATGTCGATATCGCCCATCTGGTCAGCCTCGGTGGCTGGCTGCGTGCCTTTGAGATTGCCACCCGTAGTGTTGCCGACAATTACAGCGAAGAGAAATCCCACCGCCTCGTGCGTTCCGATATCGCTGAATATTATGCGGCTGGACTTGCCAATCTGAGCCCAGCGCACCAGGCCAATCCTACACTCAAAGCGCTTCAGGAAGGGCTGGCCACCATGATCCCTCTCATGACCGCAACTGAAGGTAAAAAAGGCCTCACTGCTGAGCAAACAAAAACGCTCGCGGATAAGGCGGCCACGCTTTCACACATCGTCACTGATTCGATGAACAAGTAATCAGTTAACGGCACCCCTTTATTCCATTCCCATGGCACAACTTTCTCCTGAACAACTGGCTCACGTCGAACAATGGGCCTCAGACGGCGCAAATCTCAACCAGGTTCAAGATCGGCTTCGTTCAGAATTTGGCATTAACCTCACCTATCTGGATGCCCGCCTGCTCATGCTGGATGTCGGCGTTCGGATTAAAGATCGTCCGAAAGAAGTGGTCAAGGCACCTGAGCCTGCTGCTCCAGCTGACGTGGTGGATGATGAGGCTATGGAAGGTGCCACAGATCTGCCGCCAAGTTCCGTGAAATTGACAGCCGATCAAGTGACCCGACCAGGAACCCTTATCAGTGGGAAAGTCAGTTTCAGTGACGGCCAATTGGCGTCCTGGCACATGGATCAAACCGGCCGTCTAGCGCTGACTGGAGCCCCGCAGGGCTATCAGCCACCACCCGCAGACATCCCGCATTTCCAAAATCAGCTCGACTTGATCATGCAGCAGGCTGGGGTTTAAGGGACTCTGGCGAGGCGTCTCGAAGGCGCATATCTGCTGTGATCTGTAAGCCTAAGTCCAAGTTTCTAGTTACGCGTTCCAAGTTCTCTAAATCAGGACTTTACGGAGCTCTGTTGGCTCACTCAAAAAGTGTGGGGCGCTACATTCGCAAGTCGTTGGTTTTTATGTCATGAAACTAGAAACCTGAAACTTGAAACTTGAAACGTCATTTTAGGTCAAGTGAGAGATAACGAAGACAGAGGTCTGACGACCCACCAGATTTGGCGATAAATTTTTGGCCGAGTCCCTAAGGCTTAGGCGCAGCGGATGCTGGAGTCGCTGGCGGAGCTGATTTAAAGGCATAAAGACTGCCGTCGTCCGCACCCACGATCACGTAATCTCCGGCCACAGCTGGAGAGGTCTTGATGGGGGCACCGATCTCGTTTTGCCAGAGTTCTTTGCCATCCTTCACATCCAGAGCATACAGGTAGCCGTCGTCACTGCCAAACAGGGCCACTTTTCCCGCACAAATGACTGCGCTGCTGTCGATCCGGTCCCGGCAGCGGAACTCCCACAACGATTTGCCGGTCGTGCGGTCGATCGCGTGGAACCGTTTGTCCCGGCCACCACAAAAGACCGTTTTTTCCCAAATGGCAGGCGCAGCATAAAACTCGAACTCACGCTCGCCATACTCCCAGATTTTTGCGCCATCCGTCAGGCTGTAGGCACCGACGCGGTTGCCGTAGTGAGACACATAAATCACACCATCTGAAATGGCCACATTATTGCCGATGTAGGACCCCACCTCGATCTGGCGCACCTCTTTGCCAGTGGTCACGTCATGCACATGCATCACGCTATCACAGCCGCCAAAGACCACCATACCATCGCCAACGGCTGAACCACCATTGATGTAGTAGCCCGTCTCCGCCGCCCAGTCTTGTTTGCCCGTTTTGGCATCTAGACAATAGACCTTGTAATCATAACTGCCGATGAGCACCTTTTGGATCTGCGTCTTTGGATCTGTCCAGACATTGGTTGCGGCATGAATCTCGGCATCCGTTTCATACTTCCAGGCCTCTTTACCGCTTTCAGCATACCAGGCATAGACAAAGCCATCCTGACACCCCGCGACGACCAGATCGCCTGCAAAAGCTGCTGCTCCATCAAAAGCGCCCTTGGCCTCTGCTTCCCAGATCTTTTCCCCCGAGGTCAAGTTCAGGCACTGGAACTTCCCATCCTTGCAGCCCGCATACACCTTGCCAGCGCGGACCACCGCACTGCTCACCAGCATTTCTGCCTGTCCTTTTGGCTTTTCCATCATCTGATGCTGCCAGGCCAACTCCAGCGGGAAACGCAACTCCACGGTTGATAGCCCCGTCATCGCCTCATTCCCACGCGAGTGTATCCAGTCACCCAGCGTTTGAGCTGGGGCCATGCGGGTCATTAGGCAGCATAAAAAAAGAAGGCGAATCATCGATAAACCTAAACGCCGTTTCCTGGGGCTAAGTTGCGAGGGATGCAGGATTATTCATGGATTGATTTTTCAGGCAAATGCTTTGCATGAAAGGCTTGTAGGGCAGACGTATTGATAGTCAAAAACAAGTCCCATTATGATCCTGAAAGCTTTCCAGACCCTTGTCTTAGCCGCTTGCATGTCAGCTCTGGGTGCAAATGCAGAGCCTTTAAAAGTAGCTTCCTTGCACCCACTCATGGCCGATCTGGCTCGTCAAGTCGGCGGAGAGCAAGTCATCGTTATCGAGATCATGAAGCCCGGTGGCGACATTCACCACTTTGAACCTGCTGCCAAAGACCTGGCTGCCATGCGTGGGGTTCGGCTGGTACTGGCTTCAGGCAAGGATCTAGAGAGTTACCTGCCAAAGCTACGTGATAGTCTGGGTTCAGGCATTCAGATCGTCGAGGTGGGAGAAAAAATCCCATCCATTCCGGCGACTTGTCATCACGATCATGAGGGCGAATCGGCGGAGCATCACGATCACGGAGTTGATCCACACTGGTGGCATAGTGTCGAAAACATGAAGCGTGCAGCCCGCATTCTTGAAGAGGTCTTTACGGAAGCGGCCCCTGAAAACTCGGCCACTTATCAAGCTGGGAGTAAAGCTGTTTCAAAGCGCCTTGGAGATCTGAAAAATTGGGCGAAGAAGGAGATCTCAATCATTCCGAGGGACCAGCGTCAGCTTGTCACCGCCCATGCAGCGTTTGGATATTTCTGCAAAGAGTATGGGTTCCAGCCCCTCTCGGTGCTTGGCATTGGCCGTGCTGATGATGTATCGACAAAACACATTGCGCAGACGATTCAGACCATCCGCGAAAGCCGGGTAAAGGCTGTTTTCCCTGAAGATCAGGCCAATCCAAAGGTCATGGAAGAAATTGTGCGCAGCACAGGGATTCAAATGGGCGCACCGCTCATTGCCGACGGCACCGCCAAGGAGGCCCACACCTTTGAAAGCATGTTCACTCAAAATGTGCGCACCATTGTGACCGCTCTCGGCTCGAAATAAAGGTGGCGCTTTGGGCTTGGATCGAGGCGGCTGAGCCTCATGCAAAACCTCGCATTCAGGTCACGCATGCGAGACACCTACATCGCGGCGCGTAGGCTCGTTCGCCAGAACGAGAAGGACATGGGTTTTGCAAGTAGCTCGGCTTGAAATCACTTTTTTGGCGGCGTTGAGACGGAAAAGACCGCCGTGTGTTGTTCCGCCTGCGGCTGCGCGATGACGTTCCTGCACGCCACAAGGCCTCCTCACCGCGCAAGGCCACCACCTGCCGCCGAACCAACACCATGATCACGCCACGCACCTTTTCAAACACCGGCCCAGACCGCAGCGCAGAGTCATGCCCGCGAGGAGAGAAAAAGCGCCCGACGAGGCATTTGAAGCAATCACCGCAGCGTCAAAACACCGCCACACCCGCCACTAGACCGCCGTCGCAGGATCGAATCGGCCAAAGAGCCACCTCGCAGGGGCCTCAAAACCGAAACACTGCGCGAGTTGATCAAGCGCCCTCGAAGAATCGGGGAAAAGCTTTCCCCACTGGGTAAGTCCAGGGCCATCCGACAGCGAATCGTCCAACAACCTTTATCATTGTGGCATCGCACAATGATAACCATGTCCGTTAAATCCTTCCCTCATCGACGGCCTCTGACTGGCTTGGACTCAGAGGCAGCGGGCGGTAGTTTCAGCACAAAGGAGGGGTCGCCGTAGAAGCAGTATGCGGCGAAGCTATCCGTGCCCTGATGATCGCCTTGATCATAGGTGCGGGCGCGCAGCGACTGCAGGATCTCCGCCACAGGCCGTGGCTTCACTCCCTTGTTGGCATCGTCTCTCACGGCTTTGTAAAGGGTTGTCGCCACGTCATGGGCGCAGTCATCCTCCACACTCCACAGCGGGGCGATCACGGCGCTGGCGCCCAGTTTGACAAAGGTGCGTGGAAACCCGCCGGAACCCACCAGTGCAGGCACGGAGCGCCCGACTTCACACGCATTGAAAAACACCAGGGGCCGGGTCTTGCGGAAGCCATCGAGAAAGCCGTCGAGGCCAACGACCTCCGTCGTGCTGAGCGTCTCATCACCCTCCAGATAGATCGTCTCATCATCCCCCTCCTCCGTCACAGCGCCATGGCCGACGAAGTGGAAAAGCGGTGTCAGTTCATCACCAATTCGGCGGCTTACCGCATCAAAGTTCACCGGCTCAAAGGCTGTGCCGCCAAACTGTTTGTGCACGAAGGCGGCTTCGGCTTTGGCTTTGGCTAGGACCGCCTGACTGGTCCCCGTGTAATCCGGAGCGAGGACGAAGGCCCCGCCCACCGTGACCGCTCCCGGCGGCGAGACATGTCCCTCATGTACCCAGCGGCCCATGGCATACTCCACGCCCAGCGGCCGCCACTTGCGTCCGTCGATGTTCGTGCCTTGCGGATTTGGCACCATCAGCTCCCAGGGGATGTGCGGTTCCTCTGACATGATGTAGATGCTGCTCAAGGGCACCTTGTCTCGCACCAACTGCCAGAAGGCATCACGAAAATGCTCAGGGGCCGCATCAAAAAGATTTCTGCCCGCGCCCACCAAATTGGCGAGCCTCTTTTGAGTGCTCTGCCCCTCTTTGACAAAGTTTGCCAGCATGCTGCGCACCAGCGCGCCTGCGGCCTCACGCAGCTTCCAAGGTTTGGCCACGCCGTTTTTGTACGCGTCCAGTAGAGGCGAGGTGACCGTCACCACATCTCGATCTGCCTCGCCATCTGGACAGGCAACCACGATCGTCAGATCAGCGGGCGGTGGGGGCTCGCTTTCCACGGTGATACTCCCCTTGAAATCACGCTCGCGCTTCTTCTCAGCAGTCGTGGCCTTGGTTCCTGCTGTGCCGATGAGAAGAGTCCGGGTCACTCTACCGCAAGGCCTGCCCTGATAGGAAAAAGAGGCCGTCAGCGCGGCCAGTCTTCCCTCCTTGGCATCGTCCGCCACACGGACGAGAAACTTGGCACTGCTGGATCTGGTCTCACTCCGCTTGATGACCAGGGGCCGCAGGTAGTCACCGACTACTGTGAACTCCTGGGAAGGTGCCAGCCAGACTATCAGCGTGTACTCCGCCTCATTGCCTGCCAGCGTGATGCCCTCCGTTTCCTCACCCTCGGCGGGTGCCTGATCATCGGCATAGACCTCCACCTCAAATTCCGTTTGGGGCGCAAATGGCGGCTTGGCTGAAAGGTTCATGTGCGGCGTGCGGTGCAGCGGCTCTGCAGCAGTGTCGAGTGCAGCCACACTCTCAGGGAGCGTGGCCTTTGCTCCGCCCTTGGGGCGACCGCGTCGGGTGGATGGGGATCTCGCCGGCATCTCTGGAGATCCCCTGCGAGATTCCATCTCCAAGCCTGGTCCTGAAGTAGAGACCCCACGCCTGAGAGGTATGATCGGTGCCTTCGGCGTGCTGCTCCCACGGTCCCCTCCCTCAAGCATCGGCGGCTTGGCAGACCGACGTCGCGCTGTGACGGCGATCCATGCACCGGCATATTGATGGCTAGGCGTCAGCACCAGCGAAGGCGTGGCCGGCTGCGTGTCACGCGTTGCCTGCGGCAGCGCACGGTACTCGTGAATGTCAAAAATGTCCTGGAAACTTTCCAGGGTCTGCTGCGCCTCCTCCAGCTCGAAGAACCTTCTGGCACGCTGTCCGAGAATGCGCGGCTTAAACACATACCAGCCGCCTGAAAACAGCGCATGCAAGGCGATGGCATCATAGTCGCCCCGGTCCCACTCGCCTCCACGAATGAAGTCGATGAGCTGGTGGAAATTACCGGAAACGGAGAGCGAGCGCTCAGGCGGAATGAAGGTAAGTTCAGAGCTCATGGGAGTAGTGTTTGTTCAGGGTTCAGGAGAGAGGTCATCTGGGGGACTTGGCTTCGACTTCGGTGGCTTTCTTCCGAGCATTACGAACTCGTGTGACATTCTCCTCGTCACCGAAGGTCAGCAGCGAGGCCTCATCCAACTGCCCGGCTTCAAGGAGCTTCTCAAAGGCATCCGGCACCGTCTGCTCCGCCCCAGGAAACACCGGGCGAGTGGCACGGTCAGCGAGGAACCACCGGCAAAAAGCCAGTTCATCTGGATCACCCGTGGCGGTGGCATAGGATTCGCGCAGCTTTTGAATCAAATATCCACGCGGCTCCTTCGGCTCAGGCACGGGGAAGATGTTGCCATTGGCATCGGCATCCACGCCTGTGATCAGCGTGACCAGCTCCGTCAACCGTGTGATGTCCGTTGGCGCACCTTGCGGAAAGCCGACCGAATACGTGACGCGTTTCTGTTCTTTGCGAT
>JAPLUM010000642.1 GCA_026397605.1 Verrucomicrobiota bacterium
TTCGGCCTCGCGTGCTCGTTGCTCCAGTTTGGCCATGACCTCGCGAGCATCTTTACCGCCTGCTTTTTCAAGATCTTCAGCGGTTTGTTTCAGGCTTTGGGTCAGTTTATCCAGAGCTGCCTGTTCTTCAGCATTGAGTCCCTCCAGCTTCTTTTTATCCCAAGCAGCCTTGGCAAGCCGATCAGTTTCCTTTTTAGCAGCGAGCTCCATGTCCGCATCGACAGTGACAATCTCAGCTGCGGGATGCAGGGCATGGCCGATAGGCAGAGTCAGCAGTGCGACCACGACGGGTAAGCTAAGCCAGCGATGAGGCTGGAGTGGCAGGTCACGAGTCAAAGCAGGTAAGCACTGGGAAAGAAGAGGTTGCTGCGCGCTCACATGGGCGTGCTGGGCCTGGGTCATGGCGGGTTGCTGTTCAAACCACCAAGCACTGGCAAAGGCCTCCCGGCGCCCAGTAGCTTGATCCCATAAAGCCAGCGCGCTGTAATGCCCAGGCTTTTTCCAATAGGACCAAGCCAGCGGCAGGAAGAACCAGCCTGAAATGAAGCTCCAAAGCAGAGTGGAAAAAGCTGAATGGCCTGTCCAGACGACCAAAACGGCCAGCAACGTTGTTAGGGCAGCAGCAGCCCAAACCGTCCGCCCCAGCACCGCGATCCAGCGGCGTAGTGTCACCCATCTAGCCACTCGCTGCGCCACTGACGCAAAGGCTGGTATGGTGGGTGAATCATCAGGCATGATGGCATTGTGAGCGCAAGAGCTGAGGATGCGAGAGAATTTTCAAAGCACCTGTAAATCAAAAAATTGAATCCAGACGACGGTTTCAGCCGCATTATTAACTATCCATGCTGAACGTTAACGACCTACTCGCCAAAGATCTGCTTCCTGATGCTGTCATCCGATTTGGCATCCGCCAGCGCCTTGCGGCCACGATACGTAAACATACTCGCCCCGACATTGAGTCACAAAAAAAGGCTCTGTTGGAGTATATCGATGGTCTGAAACAAAGCCCAGTCGCCATTGCGACCGTTGAGGCGAATGAGCAGCATTATGAAGTGCCGACAAGGTTTTATCAGCTCTGTCTTGGCAGGCATTTGAAGTATAGTTCTGGCTACTGGCCCGCAGACGATACCACTTTTGATGAATCTGAAGCCATCATGCTGAAGATGACGTGCGAGCGCGCTGAGCTTGCTGATGGTCAGCGCATCCTCGAGCTGGGCTGCGGCTGGGGATCTCTCTCCCTCTGGATGGCTGAGCATTACCCTAACGCTCAAATCACCAGTGTTTCAAACTCGCGCACGCAGAAGGAACACATTGACGCAGAAGCTGCTCGTCGGGGGCTGAAGAATCTGACGATTGTCACCGCTAACATGATCCACTTTGAAGGTGTCGGTGAGGCTGTTTTTGATCGCTGCGTATCGGTGGAAATGTTTGAGCACATGAAGAACTATCAGGAGCTCCTGCGCCGAATCTCGACTTGGTTAAAGCCCGGAGGAAAACTCTTTGTGCATATTTTCACGCATCGCGAGCTGGCGTATCATTTCGAGGTTCAAAGCGAGAACGATTGGATGGCGAAATACTTTTTTACCGGCGGGCAGATGCCTAGCGATGATCTGCTCCTCTACTTCCAGGATCATTTAAAAATCGAAGATCACTGGTGTGTCAGTGGCACGCATTACAGCCGCACCTCAGAGGCTTGGCTGGCAAAGATGGACGAGAATAAGGAAGAGATCATGCCGCTCTTCCGCGAGACCTATGGTGCGGATCAAGCCGTCAAGTGGTGGGCCTACTGGCGCATCTTCTACTTAGCATGTGCTGAACTCTGGGGCTATCGCGGAGGAGAAGAATGGATCGTTTCCCATTACCGTTTTGTAAAACCCGCATAACCCACATGAAAGCAATCCTCTTCAGCTTTTTGGCCCTTGTCACAGCCTCTGCTCAGGATGCTGCGACGCTCATACAACAGGGAGATGCCTATGATCAAACATATGAGGCAGAAGAAGCGCTCAAGTATTATCTGCCTGCTGAGAAGTTACAGCCCGCCAATGCGGACTTGCTTGTGAAATTGGCCCGACAATATGTGTATCGTATGACGGAACTGAGCAGCTCTGCTGAGAAGATTGCTTCAGCCAAAACGGCACAGGCTTATGCTGAAAGAGCCATCAAAGCCGACCCAAAAAACAGCGACGCCTATCTGTCCGTCTCCGTCTGTTTAGGAAAGCTCATTCAACTGCAGGGGAATCGGGAAAAGGTCACCGCATCCAAGCCGATCAAAGAGTATGCCGAAAAAGCAGCCAAACTGAATCCTCGCAATGACTACGCCTGGCACATTCTCGCTCGCTGGCATCAAGGGATCGCCGGGGCGAATAGTTTTATCATTGGCATTGCCCGCCTGATTTATGGGGAGATACCACCTGCCAGCAATGAAGAAGCGGTGAAGTATTTCCAGAAGGCCATCTCTCTCCGCCCGGACCGACTCATTCATCACATGGAACTCGGTCGGACCTATGCTCAAATGGGCAAAAAAGACGAAGCGCGTCAGCTCATCAATAAAGCGCTGGCAATGCCGAATCGCGAAAAGGACGACGCAGAAACGAAGGAGCGAGGAAGAAAAACGCTGGCAGGCCTTTAAGCATGTAGCCTCGAGAACTACGTTCCGGTATTGTTAAAATCGCTTTCGGAAAAGTTCCTGTCGGGCATCTTGTCAGGCACATGCTATCGGCTGCTATTCACATCATTCAAAAACTCCGCTCCTCTGGACACGAGGCTTTACTCGCCGGTGGCTGCGTGAGAGATCGTTTGTTGGGACGCGCGCCAAAGGACTTCGATGTGGCTACTAGTGCGACTCCGCAGCAGGTGATAGCTCTCTTTCCTGGTGCCTTGACCGTGGGCGCTCATTTTGGCGTCGTCATTGTCCGCCATGAGCAGGAGCAGATCGAGGTGGCTACCTTCCGCACAGATGGTAGCTACAAAGACGGGCGCCATCCCGAGAGTGTGACGTTTTCTACTGCAAAAGAGGATGCACAGCGGCGTGACTTCACGGTCAATGGCTTGTTTTACGATCCTATCGCGGATCAGATAATCGATTATGTAGGCGGTCAGGCGGATATGGAGAAGCAGGTTCTGCGGGCAATTGGAGAGCCCTCCAAACGATTCGAAGAGGATAAGCTGCGCCTACTGCGTGCAGTGCGCTTCGCCGCCACGCTTGGCTTTGAAATCGATCCCCTGACATGGCAGGCTGTCTGTGAACATGCTCTGGCCATCCAATCAGTCAGCGCGGAGCGTATCCGTGATGAATTGATCAAAATCTTCATGCACCCCAATCGGGTGCGTGGATTTGATCTGCTGGTCGAAAGTGGTCTCATGGCGCAGGTGCTGCCGGAAATTTTGGTGCTGAAAGGTGTGGAGCAACCGCCGCTGTGGCATCCTGAAGGCGACGTGTTTATTCACACCCGGCTCATGCTGAGCCTGCTGCCGGCGGAGGTTTCAGAGCCTCTCGTTCTAAGTGTGCTGCTGCATGATATCGCTAAACCAGCCACCTTTACTGTGGATGAAACGGGTCGTATCCGGTTCAACGGACATGACAAGTTGGGCGCTGAAATGGCGGGCGTGATCCTGCGCCGTCTGAAATTCCCGAATGATGTGATCGAGCCCACGCAAGTGGCTGTGGAGCATCACATGGTCTTTAAGGACGTCAAAAAGATGAAGAAGAGCACGCTGAAGCGCATGATGGCCAGGCCGACCTGGTCAGATGAGCTGGCGCTGCATCGCGTTGATTGCCTGGGCTCTAATGGGCTTTTGGATAATTATGAGTTCATGCAGGCCAAGGCGGAAGAATTCTCCCATGAACCGCTGATCCCCCAGCCTCTGCTCAATGGCCGCGATCTCATGGCTCTAGGCTGGCAGGCGGGCAAAGAGTTGGGCATTGTTTTAACAGAAGTGCAAAACGCCCAGCTTGAGGGTCTCATTGCCACCAAAGATGAGGCCCTGGCTTGGCTGGCGAAGCGGGGTCATAGCTAGCAAGCTAGCCCGGCAGCATTTCTTTGATGCCTGTTGGCATCTTTTGGTTCATGGTGGTCGGCTAATCGCCCAGAAATGACCGCTACGATCACGAATATCTCCTGTTACAAGTTTGCCACGCTCACCGACCTGAAGGCTCTGCGCGAGCGGCTCGTGATGCTTTGCAAAGGCTGGGGACTCAAAGGAACCATTTTACTGAGCACCGAAGGGATTAATCTATTCATCGCAGGTCCAAAGGACTTGGTTGATCAACTTGTGGCCGAGATCCGAAGTGTGCCTGGGTTGGAAGGTCTGGAACCCAAATACAGTGACAGCGAGCATCAGCCATTCAATCGCATGTTGGTCCGTATCAAGAAGGAGATCATCGCTTTTGGGGTCGAAGGGATTGAGCCTGGAAAATACACCTCTCCACGAATCGAAGCCAAAACACTGAAACAGTGGCTGGATGAAGGCAGACCTGTGACGCTCCTGGATACTCGCAATGATTATGAGGTGAAGCTGGGCACCTTCAAAGGTGCGACGGTGATCGGGGTGAATCAGTTCCGCAACTTTCCAGAAGCCGTGAGAAATCTGCCCGAAGAGCTCAAGAAGCAGCCCATCGTGACCTTCTGCACTGGCGGTATCCGTTGTGAAAAGGCGGCCCCCTTCATGGAGCGGGAGGGCTTTGAGCAGATCTGGCAGCTCGAAGGCGGCATCTTGAAGTACTTTGAGGAAGTCGGTGGTGATCATTACGATGGCGAATGCTTCGTCTTCGATCAGCGTGTCGGCGTCGATCCAGGGCTGGAGGAAACGCAGTCCACGCAGTGCTACATCTGCCAGTCGCCACTCTCCGATGCGGATCAGGCAGACGTGCGCTTTGTCGAAAATGTCTCCTGCCCGTATTGCTTCAAATCCACTGAACAACAGATGCAGGAAAGCATCGTCAAGCGGCACGCGGCGATCAAGCGACTGACGACGCCCCTGCCAGGAAGTGCGCCCTATGATAACTACCGCCCTCTGTCTGTGCCGAAGACTTGCGATGGCATGACACTGCTGGAGACGCTGGTGACCATCCTGCCTGTGGTGCCGCGTGAAGAGTGGCTGCTGCGATTTGAAAATCAGCGCATCTTGGGCTTTGAATCCCACATCCCTGCCACAGCGGATCAGGTGGTCCGGGCAGGTGAGCGCTTCGTGCAGCTCATCGCGGCCAATGTAGAGCCTGATGTGAATGCGGACATCCATTTGCTGCATGAGGATCAGGCCGTCGTCGTGCTGGAAAAGCCCGCGCCTCTGCCCATGCATCCTGGCGGGCGTTTCAATCGGAACACGCTGCAATACATTTTGGATGAAGTGTATCATCCACATAAATTGCGTGCCTGTCATCGCCTGGATGCCAATACCACGGGGCTGGTTGTCGTGGCCAGGACACGACATTTTGCAGGCATCGTGCAGCCGCAGTTTGCACGTGGCGAGGTAGAGAAACTCTATTTTGCCAGGGTGCAGGGACATCCGAAAGAGGATAGGTTTGCCTGTGATGCCGCCATTAGCTCAGAAGCAGGCGCCTTAGGCAGTCGCGAGGTGGATGAAGAAGACGGTGATCCCTCACGCACCGAGTTCCGCGTGCTCAGTCGTGATGCCGATGGCACAGCGCTGCTTGAGGCGAAGCCGCTGACCGGTCGCACGAATCAAATTCGCATCCATCTCTGGCAGCTCGGTTTTCCGATTGTCGGTGATCCCGTTTATCTTCCAGGCGGCGCTAAGGGTGACACCCAAACGCTGGATAAACAAGACGCCCCGATGTGTCTTCATGCCCAACGCATCAGCTTTACCCATCCGCTCAGTAAGGAACGCGTGACTTTTGAATCATCGCCGGCTTGGCGTTAAAAGGTAGGGAGGCTGGTCCCCCAGCCTCCGGCGATGGGTCTAAGATGAACGGAGTTCCAGGAACATCATTGGCGTTATGCCAAGCCAATAGCAGCTCGAGGATTAGCATCCAGTAGCAGCTGAAGCTCTGATTCACTGAGGCCTAACTCACGCCTGCCGTTGTTTAGAATGCGCGGCACCGTCACTGTGCTGCCGACGAAGTGTGAGCCATCTGGACTGCGGGCGACGAGGTCTTCACCGATGACGATGTCCCAGCCAGCGAGCGTGAATTTGCCTGGACCCAGTCGGGCCGCAGAGATGGCATCGGTCACAAAGATCGTCTTCTTCAAGCCCGCGACACGGAGGTAGTTCCGCAGGGCGAGGAAGTCGATGTGTACCCCATCAGGGATAAAGCAGAGCCAGAGTTTATCCCGCAGAGAAAGAGCGCGATGGATGATGTTGTCATGACGATGCATCAGCATCGGGCAGCCATTGCCCACATGGGTAAACATTTTTAAACCATGATCCGCCGCCGCGTGCAGGGTCTCTAGGCTTGGATTGCAGTGGCCCGCTGAAACCGTGATGCCTTGATTGGCCAAAAACTCGGTGACTCGAAACTGATCATCATTCTCAGGCGCCAAGGTGATGATCTTTGTGAGTCCCCCTGCTGCGTCCAAGAGTCGCTTTGTGTCTTCCACGTTCGCTGGCCGCACACAGTGGGCTGGATGCGCGCCGACATAGCCCTTTTCAGGATTGATGAATGGCCCTTCGATATGAATCCCAGCGATCACACTTTGGGCCAGCGGATCAGCCGCACGGAGCTTCACCAACGTGCTCATTCGGCGCTCCAGCGCAGCCATTTCATCCGTGATAAACGTGGCCAAAATTTGATCGCAACCGTCTTCACGCAGAGCCAAGCAAGCATGATGCAATGCCTCCGCAGAGAGGTCATCGCGATTAAAGTCGGTGCCAGCATAGCCATTCACCTGAAGATCGAGCGGTTTCATGAAGGATGGCATAAACGATACCACGGAACTTGTCAGTCAGTAGATATGCCCAGCCTTGGTGCTTTTGTGCTGCTGAGAAGTACTTCTGGCCTTCAGGCGGCAAAGCCCCCCCCCTAGGCACCAGCCGCTGTGAGCTTTGAGAGCGTTTCGACTGAAGGGACCGTTTATTTGACTTCGTCGATTGAGACGGGCTGAAGCCCGGGAGTATTCCACTGCTAAGAATCACTCTTGGCCTTTGTGACGCGGAATGAAAAGTCTAAGAGCTGCCTTCTCAATCCATGAATGAGGAGGTGAGAAAATGAATGGCAAAGAGATTCTCTTGGCTGGAAACACTGGTAGTTACGGCCATTTATCACCGCTCACGATCGTCATTCGTCGTTAGCATCCATGGCAGAAGTGAGGGCCTGACTGATGACTAGAATTTGGGCCTGAGGAACAAGAGCTAAGCTGGTGATGGCCACATGCATAATGCCAAGCCGGGTAGGGCAGGGGATGACGGCTAGATGTCGGCCTGTGGCCAGCACTTGGCGCAGGGGCTCCGGGGTTTCACAGGCTGCCAGGGCGCTCATTCGAGAGGCAGCACTCCAGGCCATGATGGCGGAGAGTGCTAGCCCGGCGGTGGCTGGGGTGCCCCAATGCAGATCGCCCTGGTCATCGACAATGAAGATTTCGGCATCGACTAGAGCTGGCTGTGCCCAGTCGATAAAGGCGGCTAGGCGGGCAGAGACAGCACCTGTCCGTGGTTGAAAGGGCGGAAGCTCTAGGTGCAGTTCTTCGGGCGGCGCGGGTGCCTTTGCTGGAATCAGGCCTGCACTGACGGCGCGTTCACGAATGGCCTGCAGTCGAGCTCGAAAATCGACCATCGGAGGCGGTGAATCTGATTCAACGATGACCTCGGCTAGTGACTCAAGAGGTTCCTCTAGTTCTTCAGGAAAAACAAAGGCGGCGGAATCATCAACCAGTGATGTGGCAACAGACTGCGTAGCAGCAGATGGCAGCGGACTCTTGGTCGGTGCGCGACGCAGGCCTTCAGCGAGGGCTGTGACTTGGTGGGCGTCAATCCAGGAGACTTGCATGGCTTTCACTGGATTCACGTTCTTCGGCTAGGCCAGCTCTTTGTTCGAGCTCGGCTGCGAGCTGGTCAAAAATGAGGGCTTCTGGTGGCGGGTTCTTTTTCAACAGGGCAACAGGCACTCCCATGGCGCTGGCTTCTAAAAAGGAGTTCATGCGCGGCACGACCTGATCAAACATCAAGTCATTCGGCAACATGGCACGGAGTTCGGCGACGACTTTTTGACTGATCTGACTGTCCCCCATGACCATGGTCATGAGGATGCCAGCCACTTTGACTCCAGCACCCTCGGTGCGGAAGCGTGAGAGTGTCTCGAGCATGTGCGGCACGCTGCGCACGGCCAGTGGCTCGGCCTGCTGGGGTAAGATGACGTAATCACAGGCTTTCACGACGGATTCACTCATGCCATTCAGGCCGGCGGCTGTGTCCATGATCACGCAGTCCACGCCGCGAAGCTCGGCAGCACGCAGTAGATCGGCCAGGCGCACTGGCACCTCCTGGGCAGACCAGCCACGGCGGGCGCAGTGATCATACTGGCCGGTGGGCAGGATCTGTAGCTCCGGCAGGCGGGTGGGAAGAATGAGCTTATTGATGTCACGCTCTCCGCTGAGGAAATCGTAGAAACCTTGTTTTGTCCGCGTGGAGCGTGCCAGGGAGAGACCCACTCCACCCTGGGGATCTGTGTCCACAAGCAGAGTTGTCCACCCGCGTCTGGCGAGGGAATAAGCGAGATTGATGCAAAGGGTGGTCTTTCCCACTCCTCCTTTTTGGCTGGCCGTAGCAATGGCGATCACGGCGCGGATGCTAAGCGGCGTCTGACAAGAGGCAAGGCTGGGCTGAGTTAGTTTGGAAACTTCTCTCTAAGCTTCTTTTCGGCAGCCATCTGCAATTCTGCCTGTTTGGGGTCATTGGCGTGGTTCTTGAGTTCAGCAGGATCGTCTTCCGTCAGGTAGAGTTCACGGGCGGTGACTTCTTTGGTCACCCAGTCGCGCCACTCCGTGTAGCGCACTTTTTCGGTGCGGACGCTGTAGCCCATGGCCTTGGGCTGCTTGCTGGGCTCACGATCATAATAGGCTGGGCGTGGATGCTGGGTGAAGGCGGCTTGTTTGACCTGCTGTGTGGGATCTTTCAAGACGGGCACAAGGCTCACGCCATCGAGCTCCGTGGGCTTTGGCAAGTCGCAGAGATCGACCAAGGTGGGGAAGATGTCCACCAGCTCAGCGAGCGCGCTGGTTTTCTTGCCATGGTTCTCAGGTCGGAGATCACTGATCATCAAAGGCACATGGGCATCGAACTCAAAATCGGAGGTCTTTCCCCAGAGGCCATGCTCGCCAATGTGGTAGCCATGATCGGCAAAGAAAACGATGATGGTATTGCTGGCGGCTCCGCTTTCATCCAGTGCATCGATCACCTTGCCGATCTGCGCGTCCATGTAGCTGATATTGGCAAAGTAGCCGTGCCGCATTTCCGCTGCCTGCTCTGGGGTCACTGGAGTCTGTTTGGCTGGCGGGCCGAGGATCTCCGTGCTTTGGTGAAAAGCGATCTCAGGCGCACCTTCAGGCCGCGCGCCATTGAGTGACGGCAGCTTGGCGCGGTCATAGAGGTCCCAGTATTTCTTGGGTGCATTGAAAGGTGCATGGGGCTTCCAGAAACCGACTGCTAGAAAGAAGGGCTCAGCTTTCACCTCCTGCATCACTCGCAGCGCCTCGACAGCGACGCGACCATCGTAGTAGGCTTCGTCCGGCACATCACGACACTCCGTCATGCTGGTAGCTTGGTAGCCACGTCCTTTGTTCAGTTCGGTCATGTTGGGTGGCAATTCTCCGCTGATCTGCGGTTTATCATCGCCATGATTGGCATAGTGCAGGAATTCATCCGCACTCCATGAGCGGCGGTCGCCTTTTTCTGCCGTGTGCCAGTTGTGAAAGATCTTCCCCACACAGCGAGTGGTGTAGCCATGGTCTTTGAACCAAAGCGGCAGCGTGGTCACGTCAGGGTTCGGTTCGCGGAAATGCGTGCCATTGTTCCAAAGGCGGAGCGTGTCTTGCCGCAGTCCTGTGAGCAAAGAAGAGCGTGAGGGATTGCAGACCGCCTGCTGGCAGTAAGCGCGATCAAACTGTACGCTGCGGGCGGCTAGCTTATCTAGATTGGGTGTCAGTGCGGTGGAGCCATAGGAGCCAATCTCTGGGCGGAAGTCATCTGCCATGATGAATAGCACATTGGGCTTTGCCGCCTTGAGCGATACGGCAGAGAGGAATAACAGGGAGAGTAAGATTCGCATAAGCTCGTCCTATGACGAAGCATTTGCCGCTCATGTTTCAGCCAATTCACGCCGCAGAGGTCTCAAGACGAAATAGCACGCTTCAGTGCATTGGCCGTGATGCGTTGCACTCTTTCATCAGGGCCATGGGGACGCGAGAAGTGACTCCAGGGAATCATGTGCCCTGGAGGTGAGCTCAGGGCCTGACTCCAGAAGATGGTTGATGCATTGAAGATGATATTGCCCTTTGGTCCCTGAAAAACTGTGGCGGCATAATGGCCGAGACGTGTCCCGCTGGCCCATACATTTCCTTCAGCCACAACCTCCAGGCCAGCTCTTTGAGTATCCGGGTCTCCATGAAACTCCCAGCCTACCAGCCCGGGGATGCTGTCACCTTTTTTCATGCCCGTGCCTTCATAGAGCCAGTGGTCGGGGAGCGCGCAGGTCCAGTCGCCACCTCCATTGAATGGCACGACGGTGCGCGCGCCGATGATGTCACGCTCATCAGGACCTGTGTTTTCAAAGGGGCCTAAAACTTTGGCATAAGCGTCTTTTTCCTCTTCGCGGAATTCGCCAAAACAGGTCTCGCGGGTGAGGTGTCGATTCGCACTGCCTTGAGCATTCGCGGTGAATGGCGTGACCATGTACACGTCATTGGCGGATAGCCAAAGAACGCTCAGTCCCTTTTCGATGGCCTGCTTCACGTTTTGATATTGGCGTAGATCCCAGTATTCATCATGGCCGACGCTGATCATGGTTTTCACTCGGGACAGATTCCTTGGATCGATGTTATCGACATTGGAGCAGTAGGTCACGTCGTAGCCTTCCTTTTCTAACCAAAAGCAAAGTGGATATTCCCAGAGCAGGAACTCACCGCTACCCATGCTCAGCGGATTTTCCAGAATCTGGCAATAGCTACCGTAAGGACGATCAAAACTGACGCTGACTCCAGGCGCATGCGCCGCGCGTGGGTCTGTGTAGAGGGATTCATTCACTGGCCAGCGATTGTATGCCTGCCAGGTATTATCGCTGCACTGAAAGAGAATGTCCGCAGGCCGATCATCCGTGACGATGAATATCAGGTAACTCTGCCAGTAAGGATCGGCGCTCGCAGTGTGATTTTCAGCGTGTTCTGGAAGAGTCACTTCAGGCAGCGTTGTCAATCTTCCCAGATAGACTCCGCTCGGCCAATCGTCTGGGATCATGAGTGTGGTGCAGGCCTGCCAGTGACATTCACGCAGACGATTTTCACCCATCTCAGGCACAGGCTGTGTTGTGCCTTCAAACGGTCCGAGCGTCGTCATCAAGCGCGAGCCTGCGCCGCCATAGTAACCCATGCGAAAGAGCTCGATCTTGAATTGCGAGGTCGGATTCGTGCTCACGAAAAAGTCGATCTTTTCCCCTGCCTTTACGGATTGACGTGAGCAGTAGCCTTCGATCAAAGAAGTGCGGTAAGACTTGGCTGCGTCTGGTCTCATGCGAGTGAGCTGAAAGCTTGCACCGACCTTGGAATTTTCAGTCCGAATGAGCTCTGGCTGCGCGGCAACCGATGCAGATGAAGGTGAGCCAACCGTAGCCATGGCTGCTGCTCCTGTGGTTTTGATGAAATCACGCCGATCCATGATGACCATACGTGATCTATTCTTCACTTTCTCTTCTGATTCACTCAGCATATCTGAGATCCGAGGGTGATTGGCCGCTCCAGGCTTTAAAGGCTCGTGAAAAATGGGCTGCGCTTTTATAGCCCAGTTCGCTAGCCACCGCCTTCACCTGGGCCTCTGGCTGGCGCAGTTTAAGGACTGCTTGAGACATTTTCAGCCGAGTCAGGCAGGCAAGCGGTGTTTCATCATCGTAGCGTTTAAACAGCCTCGTCAAATAAGCTGCCGAGACATGGCAATGCTTGGCAGCCTCCTCAATACTGCTTAGCACCGGATAATTTCTCAGCAGATGACCGCGACAACGCAAATAGGTGGCATAGGCAGGATCAAACTTAGTCATCGCTGGTTGACGTGAATCCGCGCATAGAACCAGGGCATGTTCCAGAGCAGCTGTCGCAGCACGTAGCCCAAAAGTGCCGCCTCTCAGGGCGTGATCGATCGCTTCTTCTAGCAAAGTTTCGATTCGACTAGAATCCAACACACGAATCAGCTGCCCTGGACTCAAGCTCAATTCCTCCATCAGCGCTGTCGCTCGGTGACCTGTAAAATTGAAAAAATACTTCACCATTGGCTCGGTCGAATCTGATTCGATGATGTGAGGCGTGGTCGAATCAAAGAAGAAAACATGGCCAACGCTCAGTTCATGGCGGCGGCCAGACAGAGTGACATGACCTTTCCCGCGCGAGACAAATTCAAATGCCAGGAACGGAAAGTGGCCACGGTCCACTTTAAAATCAGCCGCGCACCATTCGCACCCACCCCCTACCAGGCAAAGGCCACTTCGCGTCCGCTGACGCTCTTTCCAATCAGGCAAAAAGAAGCGCCTTGTGCGTACGACTTGAGTGGAAAAATAGTCGGCTTGTTCTGTGGCGGGCATGTTGGCAGAATGTCAGACCAGTCAAGAATCGTCAAGCCTGTGCCAAAGATGATCAGAAGCTCTGCATTGCGTATGGCTTTGCTTCCTGTTCGTTCTTGCCATGTCCCAACCTCTCTCCGGCATCATCCCACCCCTCGTTACGCCTCTGCGTGATCGTGACACCCTCGACCACGCTGGATTGGAGCGATTGATCGAGCATCTCATTAGCGGCGGCGTCAGTGGTTTATTCATTTTAGGCACCACAGGCGAAGGACCGAGCCTCAGCTATCGCCTGCGTCGTGAGTTGATTGAAAAAACCTGCCTGCTCACCAAAGGTCGCGTTCCTGTGCTTGTTGGCATCACCGACACTTCATTTACCGAGAGTGTGAACTTAGCTCGATTTTCCGCTGAGGCAGGCGCCACTCACGTCGTGCTTGCACCGCCCTATTATTTCCCCGCAGCTCCGCCAGAGCTACTGGAGTATGTGCAGGACCTCGTCACCGAAATGCCGCTGCCTCTGTTCCTCTACAACATGCCCGGTTTGACCAAAGTGAGTTTCGAGATCGAGCTCGTACGGCGCGCCCTGGACATGCCCGGCATCTGCGGCGTCAAAGACAGCTCCTGTGACATGATCTATTTCCATCGCCTGCTGGAAGTAGCCAAACAACGCCCCGATTGGAGTGTGCTCGTGGGCCCAGAGGAACTGACGGCCGAGGCCGTGCTGCTCGGTGGTCACGGTGGTATCAATGGCGGAGCCAACTTGCACCCGAAACTCTACGTCGAGATGTATCAAGCCGCTGCCGCACAGGACTTGAAGCGAACGCGCGAACTGCACTCACAGATCATGCAGCTTGCGGGAGCCATCTACACTGTCGGCAAGCACAAAAGTGCCATCATCAAGGGAATCAAATGCGCTCTAAGTCTTCGCGGCATCTGCGAAGATCACATGGCCGAGCCCTTTCACCGCTTCCGCGATGCTGAAAGGGAGATGATTCGTGAAAGACTCACAGCTCTCGCTCTCTTGTAATTAATCAGTATGAAATCCCTGTTTTTCTGCATTCTCTCAGCTTCCATCGCGTATGCTGGGTCCTCCGCCATTGTCACCAGCGAGTACATCTACGACACTGGGCCTTATCCGCAGATCCACGCCAGCACTCTGGTTGAGACACCCTCAGGCCTTGTATCCGCGTGGTTTGGTGGAACCGCAGAAAAGAATCCCGATGTCTGCATCTACGTCTCACGTCTCGTCGATGGCAAGTGGACGGAAAGCGTCGAGACGGCAAACGGCGTGCAAGAGGATGGCACTCGTCACCCGACTTGGAATCCGGTGCTGTTCCAGCCAAAGGATGCCCCCCTCATGCTCTTTTACAAAGTCGGTCCGTCCCCCAGCACTTGGTGGGGCGAACTCAAAACGAGCACTGACGGTGGCAAAACCTGGTCTGCAGCTCAAAAGCTGCCGAAAGGCATCTTCGGTCCCATCAAGAATAAGCCCGTCCAGCTTGCGAATGGCGACATTCTCTGCCCCACAAGCAACGAGACCGACACCAAGCCCAGCGCCTGGGCCATCTACTTTGAGCGCACCGCCGATCTCGGCAAAACCTGGACCCGCACTGAACTGCTGCACGACGGCCTAAAAATCTGCGCCATCCAGCCAAGCATCCTCTTTCTCGGTGGCGACAAGCTCCAAGCGGTAGGCCGCACGCGACAAGGCAAAATCTTCCAGATCACCTCCGAAGATGCTGGCCAGACCTGGGGCGATATTTCACTCACCGACCTGCCAAACCCCAACTCCGGCACCGATGCCGTCACACTAGCCGATGGTCGCCATCTGCTCATTTACAACCACACCCCTAAAGGCCGCAGCCCATTGAATCTCGCTGTGAGCAAGGGCGGCAAAACTTGGGAAGCTGCCTTGGTGCTTGAGGACGCACCCAAAAAAGAATTCAGTTATCCCGCCATCATTCAAACCCAAGATGGCCTCGTGCACATCACCTACACCTGGCAGCGCCAGAAGGTGAAACATGTCGCGCTTGATCCGGCTAAGCTCATGACGAAGCCCATCGTTGGCGCTCAGTGCCGGCATCAGGGATACGGACATCGGACTTGCAAGCTAGGCCAACTTGTAACAATCTGCCCACTCGGTGCGTGGAGGTGGGCCGGCGAGGCGGGCATTGGCTTCGTCGTTGCCGATGAAGCGCTTGGTCTTTGGGTCAAACTGGAGATCGACGTTCAGATATTCGGCGATGGTGCCGAGATTCAAGACCTGCGTTAGCAGGCCAGAGATGCTGAAGGGCGATTCGGTTTTGCCTTCGCCCATGCAGGCGTTGATGAAGCTATTGAAGTGATTGCGCTCCAAAGGATGCAGCCCCAGAGCATCTTTGTGCTCCACCATCTTCGCCCTTGGATACAAGAGCGAATGGCGGTCGTGCGAGCCGCGTTGAACGAGGTAGTCGCCTTGTTTGCGATGCAGGAGTGATCCAGCACCGCCGGGATTTGGGATCACGATTTTGCCATCGGGGCCTGGATCGCCGTATTTCTCTTCGATGTCGAACTTGATGTCGCCACCGGCTTTCCAATGAAGCTCCAGAGCGGGCAATTTTTCGCCGCGAGCTGGGAACTCGAAGCGGATGTCTGAACTGAGCGGGTAGCTGATCTGATTGTAATCGGCGAGCGCCAGCGGAGTGATGCGCGTGGGCAAGCCGAGCTTCAGATGATCATGCGCAAAGTCGATGATGTGCGCACCCCAGTCGCCAAACATGCCGCCGCCGTAGAGGTGGAAACCGCGCCAGTTGAAGGCGTGATACATCTTGCTGAACGGTTTAACCTCCTGCGGTCCACACCAGAGATCCCAGCTCTTCAGCGATTCGGGCATTGGCTCTGCGGCTGGATAGCCTTGAATGCGTTCGGCAGCGTTCATGAACCAAAGCGAGGGCGATTTCCATGCTTGGATCTTCACGATGTCATCGACGATGCCTGCGCCGAGCATTTGTTTGAACTGCTCAGCGCCTGCGGAGGTGTGGCCTTGATTGCCCATCTGGGTTACCACTTTGAACTTCTTCTCGGCACGCATGAGGATTTCCGCCTCTTCAAAAGTATGCGTCAGCGGCTTCTCCACATACACATGCTTGCCCAGGGCCATCGCGCTGATCGCGGCGGTGAAATGCGTGTGGTCCGGCGTCACCACGCTGACGGCGTCGATGTCCTTTCCCATCTTGTCCAGCATCTCTCGGAAGTCGTTAAAGCGCTTCACATCGGGGAAAGCTTTCAGGTTCTTCTCCGCGCTTTTGGCTGTAACGAAATCGACATCCGTAAAGGCCACGGGCGTGGCGATGCCACCCGCCGCGAGTCCAGGAATGACACTGCCCGCACGTCCACCGATACCGATGCATCCGAGATTGATCCGTCGGCTCGGCGGCAGCTTCGGATTGTCCGCTGCGCGGGCACTGGTCAGATAAGCGGGCAGAAACGTGAAGCCGAATCCTGCGGCGACCGATTGTTTGACGAATCCGCGGCGGGATGATGGAGGGGATGTTTCAGGTTTTTTCATGGTTCAGGAATCGAGTGGAAAATCAGGTTTGGGAGCCAGAAGTGATAACGCCAATAGAGAGGCATCACTTGCGTGGATAAGGCCCGAGATGCTCATGCGCGATGAACCAGCGGTCATCGACCTTGCGCAGAATGCTGGTGCCACGACCACCGCCGGAGGATTCTTGGCCACTGATGAGGCCTTTCCAGCGAAACTCGTAGCGGCAGGTGGCCACGTCTTCGCAGATGACGGTCCAGACGATGTCGTGAAGGCTGAAAACCTCGTTTTCGATCAGCTTAAAGGTCTTCTCGAAAGCCGCCTTCGCCGCTAGTTTGCCGACAAATGTGTCTTCTGTGAAAATGAACACGGCATCCTCGGTGACACAGGGCGCGATCTGTTCCCAAGAATGCGTGTTGAGAGCCTCGACGTAGGTCGTGAGGGCGGTGGTGTGATTCATGTCGGTTTGAGCGGCGGCCATGGTAACGACGGATAAGCCGCCAAATAACATCAGGAGGAGATTTTTCATGAAGATGCGTTGGGTTGATCCAGATGAACGGCACAGACTCGACATCTAGCCGCGTTTCTGAATCATCCCAAGGATGAACCACTTCCGTCCACGCGTCATGCTGACGTTTTGCCGCTTCGCCAGCCTCGCTAAATCGAAGCCACTGAGGACTTGGAGTTGCTCATGCCCATTCTACCAGGGAGTGAACCGTAGGCCGAACAATGCCAGTACGCTCACTCCCAGCAAGCTGATCGAGGGGATGAAAAACGGATCGTAGAAGTCGATAACGTGTGGGCGCTTCTCCAGCACAACCACTTTTTTCATCTCGTCGATGCTCTTGAAGACGCTCGCTAATGCCTCAGGCGTGACGGCATTGAAGACTTCGCCGCCGGTGGCGCGGGTGATATTGATGAGAGGCTCGGAGATTTTGTCCCCCGTGAGCATGATGCTGAAAACTGTGATCTTCTTGGCCCGCAAATGCTCAATCACGGCGGCGTCAAGAGGCGGTTTGATGTCATCGCTTTCGCCATCGGTCATGAGGATGATCATGCGATCACCCTCGGGGCGTTGGTCGAGCAGATCGGCAGCGCCGTGCAGGGCTTTGCCGATAAAGGTTCCACCCCAAAGTTCATCGGGCAATCCATGGCGGCCCATGGAAGGAGGATCAAGCTTGGGGTTGTTCGGCTCGATGAAGCGCTTGGAAAGTGGGATCGACTGGGTATCGAGCGTGAGCGGCAGCCAATGAATGAAGCTGCGCGAGAAGATGGTGAGCCCGAAGGCATCGCCTTGGCGATAGGTGATGAACTGCTCGATGGCATCCATCGCTGAGTCGAAGCGTCGATGGCGTCCCTTAGCCTGCGAGCCGTGGTCCTCGGCCATGCTGCCGGAGGTATCGAGCACGAACTGGACGTTGTTCAGCTTGCGCTCCACTTCCGGTGGTGTGTAGGTCATCGGATGCGCAAGGAAGATGATCGCAATGGCGAGCAGTGCGGCGGGCAGGCAGTTTGCGCACAGCACCATGAACTGCAAAAAGCGACCGCGGCCCTGCTGGCCATGATCGAAGGGCATGGCGATGGTTTGTCCCCGCCGTGTCCACTCCCAGAAGGCGAGGATGACGGGCAGCGCGAGCAGGCCTAAGAGCTGGGGATACTGGAAGATCATGACGCAGCCTCCTGGGTATAGGGCTTGATCACAGCAGCAATGTCAGCGCTGGGAACGGGTGAACTCGGGTGATGCAGCCAATGCTGCAGCTTCTTCAAAGCCTCGCTGGTCTTGCCATTGCTAGCGATGTGAGCGAGCGCGCTGTCCATCGGTTCATTGCCCAAGGCGAGTTCGTTGCGCCAGCATTGCAGCATGACCATTTCCATTTTGGCCTTCGCGTCGGCATTGAGCGTGCCGGCTTCGAGTTGAGCAAGAAACGTCTTCATCATCTCGGCGAGTGTGGGTGGTGGTGGTCCAGCATCCGGCTCGGCAGGCGGTTTCGGACGCTTCCAGAAGATGAGCAGGAGCAACCAGCCGATCCACAGTAGCGCGAACAAAGCCATCCACTCGTAGTAGCGGCCACCGACATCGACGCGGATCTCCTCGGTCTCCTGGATGCGTGTGTCGAGGTTCTTCGAGAGCTTCGGATCGCCTTCGAACTTGAACGCGGGCAGGCCTTCGAGCGTGCTGCCGTCATCGGCGACGAGATAATCTTTGAGATCAAAGGTGCCAGCTCGATTGACGATGTATCGCAGGTCGTAAATCCGGCGATCTGGGCGCTCGGTGATTTCGGCGATGCGAACGTTCACCGCTACGCCCCACTTATACGGCGCGACGGCTAGCAAAGGGCCGCTGTAGGTGACTATGGCGGCCTGCTCGACCCCGAGCGGCACGCGCAGTGATTCGTCCTTGGTTCGTGTGGCGATGTAAGCGACCACGATAAACGCGGCGACCCAGAGTGCGTGTTTGCGTTTCATCGTCCTGCGCTACCTCCGAAGCCGCGACGGTTTAAAAAGTGACGCAACTTGCCGAGGATGGGCTGGTCAGTGCGCAGGTGAAGGTAATCGATGCCGAAGCGAGTGAGTTCGCTCTTCCATTCCTCGCTCTTGATGAAGGCACGGCGTCCGTGGCCGACGAAGCTGCGACCTGACTCGGCCTCGCTGCCACGAAAGATGCCCGCGCCTTTGATGTTCAGCTCGGCGGGGTCTTGGAGATGCAGCACGAGGCAATCATGCTCCTGCGACATGACTTGGAGTGCCGCAAAGGCATCGGGGTCATGCAGATCACTGAGCACGATGACGGTGGTGCGACGCTTCAACGAAGGCGCGACTTCGCGGGCGCGTTTGGCGAGCGAGGTTTCTTCCAGGAAGTCGTGCAGCCGCAATTTGTGCGACCATTCCATGACCAGATTCCGCGAAAGCGTGGGGCGCACATGCAATTCACGCGCGCCACATCCGAGCAGGCCCACAGGCGTCATGCTCGTTTGCGCCGCGGCTTCGGCTCCTGATACTCCTTGATGAAGAGCTTGCCGACACGCGCCGAGACTTTCCAATCAATGAACTTCACCGGATCGCCCGCCACATAAAGCCGCGACTGCGCATACTCCAGCCCGCCGCCGTGAAAGACGGATTCCTCCTGGCCGAAGTTGAGGCTATTGGCCAGTTGCTTGACCGTGACCTCAAACTGCCGCGCATCGACGGGATCGGGGTTGAGCTGGAATTGGCCTTTCATGACAATGCGAATCAGCCCATGCCAGCGAGGATGCCTTCGAGCACTTGCTTGCCGGTGTGGCCTGCGGCGGAGGCTTCGTAGCTGACGCGGATGCGGTGCAGGATGACGTCTTCGGCGAGATCGAACAGATCCTCGGGCGTGACGTAGTCGCGATCATGCATGATGGCGCGGGCGCGTGCGGAGTTGATGAGCGCGAGGCCAGCGCGCGGGCTGCAACCGAAGTCGAGCAGCGGATTGTCGCGGGTGCGGCGCACGAGTTCGACACAATGCTTCACGAAGACTTCGCTGACGTGCACGGCCTGCACCGCCTCCATGGAGGTGACGAGATCGGCGACGGATGCCCCTGGAGTGTCCTCAATCATATCGAAGGCGGAGCGTGGCACGGCTCCGCCGTCTTCTTTTCGCAAACCCATGCCGAGCTGGCGTTGCAGGATCAGTTGTTCTTCATCGCGCGTCGGATAACCGAGGCGATGCAGCAGCATGAAGCGGTCGAGCTGAGCCTCGGGCAAATCGAAGGTGCCAGATTGCTCCACCGGATTCTGCGTGGCGATAACGAGGAAGGGCGTGGGCAACTTCAGGTTCTGGCCGCCGATGGTGACCTTGCGCTCTTGCATGGCTTCGAGCATCGCGCCTTGGACCTTCGGTGCTGCGCGATTGATTTCATCGGCGAGCAGCAGATTCGTGAACACCGGCCCGCGATGGATGCGGAACTCGCCGCTCTTTTGCTCGATGATTTCCGATCCGATGATGTCAGACGGCAGCATGTCGATGGTGAACTGGATGCGCTTGAAGTCGAGGTTGATGGCCTTGGCGATGGTATTGACGAGAAGCGTTTTCGCGAGGCCTGGCAAGCCTTGCAGCAGCAAATGCCCGCCCGTGAGCAAGGCGATCATCACGCGCTCGACGACGACGTCCTGGCCGACGACGATCTTCGCGACACGCTCGCGAACTCCGGCGACGAACTGCTGCGGACTCTGGGGACTGGTGGTGGTAGTGGACATGAAGTGTTTGGGAAAATGTTGTTCTTACGTAGCGCTGCGGAGCCACTTCGAGGCGATGGCGCGCAGATCAGTTTCTGACATCGCGCCCGCGCTGGAGCCGAAGCAGGCGGCTTCTACGCGCTTGAGGTCGGTTTGCAGTTCGCTCTGCTGCGTTTCCTTCAGTTTCACGAGCGGACTCGAACACAAGCGCCGCAGCAGGGCGACGACGGCGAAGCCATCGACTTCCTTGGGCATCGTGAAGACATCGCGGGCACGCAGCGGGCGCTCGATTTTGCCTTTGCCGCGTAGTGCGAGCCAGAGGATCAATGCCAGGGCCAAAACCGCGCCGCCGATGATCGATGGCCAGAGATACGGACTCTTCGCCGCGACGATGGCGACCTCCTTGGCAGTCATGGTGCGGCCAACTTGCACTACGGGCTCCTTCAAGGTGGTGAGGTTCATGTCGGTGTAGCTTTCGTTCACGACCTTCGCATCCTTGGCCTTGGGTTGAGGGAAACTGAATGTGATTGGCGTCTCGGAGGCGCGGACTTGATCGCCATCCAAAGAGATCGTCCAGACGCGCTCAGACTTCGGCGCGACTTGATCGGCCCAGGTGTTCAGCTCGGTGATTTGCAGGCCTTCGTGCGGGTTCACGTTCTTCACCGCGATGGCGTTCGCGGCTTTCATGTCGAGCAGTTGCTCAAGCTCGGGCACGAGGCCACTGGCGGTGGCTTTCACTTCGAGCGTGAGCGCGCCGTTGATGTTGAGCTGGCGGTTGTCGAGCGTTTGCGTGATCTCGATGTTATTCGCTGGGCGTGGTTCAATCTTATCCGTGGCGACCTTGATGACGGTCTCGGCAGACTCGGCGGGAATGGTGATGGGGCCGCTGAGATCGACAAACTTCAGCTCGAGCTGCACCGGCGGGATCTTATCAACGCTGGCGTCCTTCGCGCGCACATGCAGGTAGGCGAGCACGGTCTCGTCCCAACCTGCTTGCGCGGTGGGGCGCGGTTTGATGTCGGGCGTGGCGAAGGTGATGCTCTTGATGTCAAAGAAGGGCGCGAGCGCTTCGGTGATGTTCAGTTCGAGTTCGTCGCGCGGGCCTTGCGCAGCGCGCATCTTCTTCACGAGCGCGGATGGCTTCTTTTGTTGCTTCACGAGTCCGGCGTTGGCGTCATTGGTGAGGTATTGGCCGAAGTGCGCGGCGCGGCCCATGGCCTCGGTGTGGACGAGTTTTTGTGCGCCGAGCGTGAAGGGATCATCTTTGGTGATGACGAGCGAGCTGGCGAGGTAGCGGTATTTCAAATCCTCGTGCAGCGGGTCTTTTTCATCGGCAAGGCGGTCGTTCACGATCTTGGCAAACATGCTGATGTGCGCCTTCGATGCCTTGCCTGGCAGTGCGACGAGATGCTCGCGGATGCGCGTCAAAGCGGCACGGTTCATGGCTTTGCTGAGATTGATCTGCCCATTCGAGCTGATGCCGAGCAGGCCATTGAACCAACCAAGGTAGGCATCGACGCTGTAGTCGTCGGGCGCGAGTTTGGCGACCTGTTTGCCATACGCGACGGCTCCGCGATTGAAGTAATCCTGGGCTTGCAGATTCTTCTCTTTGTAGCCGACCATGCGCATCCTGCTGTCGCTGGCGACGAGTTCCTGGAAGTATTCAAAGTCGCCCCACTCGACGAGCAATGTGCCTGCGAGCGTCAGCGCTCTCGAGCTGTCGCCGTGGTCGGCGATCCAGCCGTCGATGAGCTTCAATGCGGTGCCGTAGCCTTCGCGCACGAGGTCGAGCGTCTGCTGTTCATCGCGCTGCGTCATGCCGGCGGTTTGCACGTCCATCTTGCGCCAGCGTTCGCCGAGATTCTTGCTCATGCGTGAGAGGATG
Organism: Verrucomicrobiota bacterium; assembly: GCA_026397605.1. Taxonomy (GTDB): domain Bacteria; phylum Verrucomicrobiota; class Verrucomicrobiia; order Verrucomicrobiales; family Verrucomicrobiaceae; genus Prosthecobacter. The sequence goes on from JAPLUM010000642.1 coordinate 22,321, forward strand.
AGGAAGAACAAAGGCTCATCCATCTTGTCCATCGGGCCGAAGACTTTCTCAATGTGCGTGGTGCGATACGTCTCCGCATTGCTGTAAGCGAGGTCGAAGGCCTCGACGACCTTGCTGTAATCCGCTGGTGCGATGCCGGCCTGACGAAACAGCGCCATCATGCGCGCGAGGCTCTCGATGTTCTTCTCCATCATGATCGGCGTGACCGGGATGCGCGCGTCATCGGGCAAGTTGAACTTGCGGCGCAGTTGCTCAGGGATCTGCGGATTGTGCGTCTTCGCCCACACGCCGAGAAAGTCCTCGGCCAGTGCGGCTCCGGCGCGCGCACTGCGTTTGCCGATCTCGACGATGCGCTCCGCCGCTTGATCAAAGTTTGCGCCTGTGAGGATGAGGCGCGAAATGGCGACATCCATGCGGTCTCGCGAACTGGCAGTGAGAGCAGCGGCCCATTTGCCCGTCGGTGCGTGCGGCATGAGGTCTTCGGGCAGGATAAACTTCTGCTGGTTACTCGTGGCGGATTTTTGAGTGAAGGTATTCTCCGCTTCGCTGGCCCAAACATCGGCCATCAGCTCGATGACTTGCGTCCACGGCTGCTCGCCTGGCTTCACGAGATCGCAGAGCAAGGCCGCGACATTCGCCTGCACGGTGATGTTAGTTGTGCGGGTCAGCACCTCGCCATTGCGATCATTCTGTATCTTGCGGGCGAGCGCGGTGAGAAGCTTCATCGCGGTCTCGGGATTGGTTTTGACGAGTTCCGTGAAGACAGGGGCCAAGGTGCCGGGCGGCACTTGGGTGATGACCTTCGAAAGGTTGCTGATGGCTCTCTGCTGTTCCGAGTTTCTGTTTTTTCCAGTCGCTGGTGCAAGCAATTCGCGGATGTTTTCGTCCCAAATCTTCTGCACCTCGCTTCGCTGCGTGCTCTCGCGTTGCTCCTGCGTGGCGACGAAGTTCATCAATTCATTACGCACGCCTTCATCGGCGATCTGGGTAATCGCATCGTTCCCAGGCAGGTAATCGCGAGCTAGGTCGCGGAAATTGCCCGCCATGAGAACACGCGCGGCGAGCAATCGTTTTGCCGGATCGGTGCCGCCAAACTGGCCGGTGCCTTTTTGAAAACGGTCGGTTAGCCAGAAGATCTCACTCATCGGCACGGCGATGCCGAGGAGTTGGCCGAGCCTGCGAACGTTGTCGTTGGTGAGTTCGGCGGGCGCAGCTTCGGAGAGTCCGATGATGTCGTCGAGACGCACTGCGGGCTTCCGATTCTCAGTGAGATCAGAGAGCATCTTGTTATAAATCTGCACCGCAAGCTCGGGCGGCATCAGCTTCAGTTCCTGACCCACCTTGGCCCAATCCCCCGTGACGAAGCGCATGAGAAAGCGGTCATTCGCAGGCAAGGTCGCTGGATCAGCGGTGCCGACGCGTTCGAGGTGGCGCAATAGCTCACCGGGGTCACGGGTGAACTTCTGTTTCAGGATCGACTCGTATTCCTTGATGAGCTTTGGATCAGGCCCGGGTAGTTGAGTGGGGACGGGAGCAGCCGGTTGTTGGGCTTGCACAGCCGTGAAGATGATGAGCGCAAGTGCCGCGCAAAGATGAAGTAGGTTCATGGGGGAAAGTTAGGATCCTGGTTTGTCGAGCTTTTCGAACTCCTGAAGTCCCGCGCGGCCATCGCCATTTGGAACCGGTGGCGCTGGGACGAGTCCCTTGGGGCCGTTCAGTAATGCCGCCGCCGCTTTGCCTTTGCCACCTTCGGCTCCGGGCGTAGCGGGAGTGCCTTTGGCATCTTCTTTGAGGACGAGCGCGGCTTCGAGATTGAGTTGCTTCGGCGCGATGATTCCCTGCACACCTTGCACTGCGCGGATGGTGCTGATGGCGGCTGCGGGCGGCGGCGGCACGCCTTTGACGGTGTTCGGTGGCGTTGCTTGAATGCCATCGAACTTGTTCACGGCTTGTGGTGGCGGAGGAGGTGGCGGTGGTGGAGTTGCAGGCTGCCCCGGATTCTTGACGCCTTCGACCTTGTTCATGGCTTGCGCAGCAGGCGGCGGCGGAACAGGCTGGGTGACACCCGTGGGTGGCGGTGGTGTCACGGGCACGACGGTTGGCGGCGCGATCTTATTGATGCTCTGCACGGCTTCCTGCTTCACGCCTTTGACACCGTTGATGGCATCAGCAGACGGTGACTGCTGAGCATGCACGAGGCATGTGACAAGCAGTGAAAGGATGATGAGCGTGGGAGTCTTCATTGGTTGGTCGTCTTTGCAAACTCCGTTGCGACGCGATCTTCATACTTCTCCAGCGCGCCGGCCTCCTGATGCTCAGCGAGGAAACGGAAGATCTGACGCGTGCGCTCGGCGAAGGGCCGCCATTCTTCTTCGGCGGCACCGTTCGTCTTCAAGAGATAGGTAGCGTAGTAGTGCGCCTTGCCGAGCATCTCACGAGTGGCGCGTGTGATCTTTGCATCCTCGCCATGCGTCTGTGCCGCCTCACGCAATAGATTGGTCAGTTCTTCGATGCTGCCCGCGACATCGAGCAGCTCCAACTGCGCCTTCGATTTCGCCAGACGAATCTGATGATGCACGAGCGGCGTTTCGGTCTTCGGCAGCTCAGCGCTGAGCTTGTCATACTCCTCAATGATGACCGCCCAGTCCGGCTCCTTCATGCGCTCCAGCTCGCGGATTTGCTCGACGTGCTTGCGCGCCTGGATGCGAGCCAGCTCGTTTTGACCTTCATTGAAGTGGTAATACAACGCCGCCACCGGACACAGCAGCCAGAGCAAGGTTAAGAACTTTCTCATCGTGCGGAGGCCACCTCCTTCCTAACGCTGCGCACCTTCCAATCGGTGCCGAAGTATTCGAGCGCTACGGGAATCAGCGCATAAATGAAAGCGCCGAGCGCCATCGCGAGCACCGCCCATTGCGCAAGCGTGAGCCCCTGATGCGGCAGGGCCAGCGGCACGACGAGATCGCCCAGCGCCTCGGTCGCGAGATGCTTGTCATTCACATCATGATAAACACCGAACAGCGAGGTCGCGACCCGCTGCAAAGTATCGGCCTCCTGCCGCGATTGATGTCCATCGATGAAGCTGCCCTTCTTCGGATTGCCGACACCGAGCACGAGCACCTCGCGCACGGCGGCCGGACGAGGATTGATCGCCGCGAGCGGGATGGAATCGCCATCCGTGAGGATGATCATGCGTGTGCTGCTCTTCGGAAAGTCCTCCACGATTTCCAGGGTGCGATTGATTGCCGTACCGAGATCCGTCTGACCGACAGGCATCGCATAGGTGAGCGGCAAGCCATTGAACACATTGCGCACGAGTTCAGGATCGCGCGCCTCCATCACCACCGGCAATGAGTCCGTATAAAACCCGATCACCCCAAACCGCAGATTCCCGCTCACGCGCTGGAGAATGCCCTCCACCACCTCGCGCATCCGCGCATGACGCGATTGCGTGCCATCCGGCCCCGAGTCCTTTAAAAACATGCTCGGCGACAAATCTGCGACAAACACCAGCCTCGTCGCCTCCGCATCCAGGCGCTCCTTGGCTGAGGCATCTTCGGGTGCTTCAAGCTTGAGCATCAGCAACGTCGTCACTCCCCAAGTGAACCCCGTCAGACTCGCGACCCGCAGCCACGGCACCAAATGTGTCCAGGCCTTCGCGCCCTGCGTGCCAAAAGCCAGCCGAGTCACCACTCCGATGCGCCGTCCATGAATCCACTCGGCAAGCGAGACAAGCAGAAGGACAAAAAGGGCGACAATCAGGGAAATCATTCGTTAGCGGGGTCCATATAAACGGCTTCGGCACTGGTTTTCTAGCCTCTGATTTACCTGTAGCTTCGATCGGCAATCGAAGGTGCTCGGGCGTTCGGCTTCGAGTGACACTTGAAGCTAAATTCAAGTTTCAAGATTCACGTTCCAAGTTCTCTGAATAAGGGCGTAACCAGAAAGGCGCACAAAAAATGTGGAACTCTTCGGTCACAACGCTTTGGACTTCAGGGCTTGAAACCTTGAGCTTGTAATATGAAACTGGCTTTAGGTTGAAGCTACTTCACCACCGGCGGTAATTTGCAGGACTGCCACGCTAAAAAGCGCCACTGGCCTTTTTCCTCACGCCAGACAGCCAGGAAGCTCAGCACCGCATCCATCACTTTGCCGTCCGACTCCGCTTTGACATGCGCACGCCCCGTCATCAGCGCGATGCCTGGTGCGGGAAAGGTGAAGTTCTGCTCCTCGTAGTCGTAGCCGACATACTTCGTCTTCCCTGCGCTGAGAATATCGATAAACGACGTTTTCGTGTCCACGATGCCGCTCGAGTGCGCGTAGCGAAAATCGACGGAGAAGATAGCGTCGAGCTTCTCGCGTTCGCCGGATTGCATTGCTGCGATACGAGCTTTATCAGCGGCTTGGACTGCCGTGAGACTCGGATGATCCACAGCGAGAACTTGGAAAGCGAAAAGAAGCGAGAAGGCGGCGAGCAGTGTTTTCATGGGGCTATGTTATTTGGCGTGTTTAAGGACAAAATCGATCAGCTCCCGGCATTCGAAGAATGAAGGGCCAACTTTATGCCCTTCACCGGGAACAATCTTCACGCTGAAAGAGCCTCCGGAAGCCTGGTAGCGCCCCTTGAGGATTTGCGTGTTCAAATCATACGGCACCACGACATCGCTGTCGCCATGCACGGCGAACATGGGCACCTTTTTCGCTGCGAGTCCGGCGAGGTTTTCGATAGGATTGAACTCACTGAGCTTGGCGACGAACTCCTCCTTCTTCATGCCGTAGTCGGCCAGTGTCGAGGCCTCGGAGCTCTGAAGCGGCCAACTCGCCAGATTACACACCGGATAGATTCCCACCCAGGCCTTCACCTTGTCGGGATTTCGAAACGCCCACGCCAGAGTCATCATGCCGCCGCGGCTTTGACCCAACAGGATCGGCTTCGCGGAATATCCACGCTTGATCATCGCCTCATAAAACAGTGTGAAATCAGCCGTGCTGGATGGAGCGCCGCGCACCTCTCCGAGATCGAAACCCGCGATGCTGACGCCAGCACTCATGAAGGTCTCGAAATACATCTTTCGCTCTCCGAAGGCCAGACTCCTCAGCGTCGGTGCATACCACAACCACGGCTTACCCTCGGCAGGCGTCGAAGCCTCGCACACGTAGGCGGTGTGTCCGGCGACCTCAAAAGTCTCGGCAGGCACGTCTTGTGCATGCAGTCGTAAAGTGAGACAGCCGAGCAGGAGAAGGATGGTGGAAGTGTTCATGAGTTATAGCTGCGATTGGCAATCGAATCAGTTTGGGTGATTCGAATTCAAACGCCACTCGAATCGCCGCTATTGCGGCCGTCGCCCCCACTTTCGTTCCGATCAATGGCTCCTCTCTGGCACTTCTGTGATAACAATTCCTGGACGCGCCAGAAGGTGAACGAACTGATCCCCATGGGCGGCGGCAGCTCAAGAGTACGAGCTTTCCCAGCAAGTGAAGGTAGAAAAATTAAAGGTAGAAAAATTTTAAAGGCCTTTCTCTGCGTCTTTCTTATCTCTTGCGGTGTTAGATTTCTGAGTCCGATTTGGTTTCATTCTTTTGTCCCCATTGATGCACTTCGTTTCCCTTCGGGCAGCCTTTGACTGTCTGTCGATGCTTTGTCCGTCATCCGTGAAATCTGTGTCATCTGTGGATAAAATTTCAGACCGACCTCACCTGGTGCGCACGGATCTGAGTCGCAATCAAGGTCATGGCCATGAAGTAGAGTGGATGGTTTTGATGGATCGGGAATCACTCAAGGCCGGGTGATTTACATGATGAGTGTAATTCCATGAGATTTTCTGCGTTCAGCAAAACCGCACTTTCTAGATTTCGCTTTTTCATGAAACACATCCTCTTCGCCCTCAGCCTTACTTTATCACTAGCGGCAGCAGAAAAGCCCAATGTGCTTTTTATTGCTGTGGATGATTTGAAGCCCCTGCTTGGGTGTTACGGCGCGCCAATTGTCAAGTCGCCGAACATTGATCGGCTTGCGGCGCGCGGGACGGTTTTTACCAAGGCTTACTGCATGCAGGCTGTCTGTTCACCTTCGCGCAATGGCGTGCTTACGGGGCTACGACCTGAGTCCCTGAAGATCTATGATCTGCCCACCCACTTTCGGTTGGCCGCGCCAGATGTCATCACGTTGCCGCAGCATTTTAAACGAAGTGGTTATGAGGCTCAATCTCTTGGCAAGATTTACCACATCGGTCATGGCAATATCGGTGACGTCCACTCATGGAGCGTCCCCCATGTGCAGCTCGGGGCGACTTATGTCTTGCCAGAAAATACCACGGCGATCGGCGAACGGAAAAAAGCAGCGAAGGCGGCAGGTATCGACACGACCAAGGACACGAGTTCATCCAAAGGCCCCGCCACTGAGATCGGCGGTAACGACTCCGAAGAAAGCTACAATGACGGTGCTAATGC
>JAPLUM010000803.1 GCA_026397605.1 Verrucomicrobiota bacterium
GATAAGCTGACCGTGAAAAAAAATGGCTATGTTGTATCAGAATGGTCTACTAAACTTCGCGCAAGCAAGGGCGAAGCTATCACGGCTCCCGTCGCAGTTGCAGACGGGCGAATCTTTGTGCCGTGCGAAGACGGAAGCCTCTATGTGTTCGCGGAAAAACCAGCGTTATCTCAGATCGAGTTCCTCGGTTCGATCGTCGCCAAAATCCGCTCCCCACTCACCGGCAAATTCGCCGAGGCGAAATACGATTGGTTCACGAATTACGGCAACTTCGCCGGCCAGAATGCGAATGATCAAGGACTCGCGCCGCCACTGCGGATGCGTTGGGCACGGCGTCTTGAAGGCACGGTCAAACATTTGCCTGTATGCGGCGGCGGTCGGCTTTATACACACACGGCAGAGGGCCAAATCATCGCAGTGGAGCAGGACACGGGGCGCCTGCTGTGGCGGCGCTGGTGGCCAGATGTGTATTTGTCCTTCACGTCTCCGCTGTACATCGACAGCAAGCTTTTGATTCCACAAGCAGGCATGAAGAAGTCCTTCGTGCGTTGTCTGGATGCCGCGACGGGCACCATGCTCTGGGAAGCGCCCTTCACGGGCTCTCCAAGCTGGAGTCGTCAGTTCCCGCCTGTCGTCGCGGGCAATGTGGCCATCTACGCCTCCGGCAGTGGCGATTACGCGCCGCAGGGCAGCGAGAAGCCTTACACCTTCGGTGGCGAGCCTGTCGTGCCCAAAGATGGCAGCGAGGTGATGAGCTTCATCTACTCGAACGACAACCCGTATTACCCAAAGAACCATCACCCACGAGTGTGGGCTTGGGATCTTGAAACCGGCAAGGTCATGTGGGAGAAGGATTTCTCCGATCAAGGCCGCGGCGGCAACGATTGCGGTATCTGCATTTTGGATGGCAAGCTCTACTACAGCGTCTTCTTTGGTTATGATGCCAATCAACGTGCGCGACGCGGCCTGCCTGTGAAAAACAATGGACTCACCGTCTGCGCTGATCCCAAAACCGGGGAAATTCTTTGGCAGACCAACGACTACTATGTCACCGCGAAGTGCACTCTCAGCGCACGCGATGGCAAGCTCTACATCGGCGGGAACAACAAGGCGCAAGCCGGCACCGAAGATCGCTTCGTCTGGTGTCTCGATGCCAACACCGGCAAACTCATCTGGAAGTCGGACGCCGTCACTTCCGCACTCAATGTGGTCAGTGTTGGCGAGAAATATATCTTCTCCAACGCCCTGCGCGGCAAAGGCAACGTCTTTGATCGCGATACCGGCAAGGTCACCTACAGCATCCTCACCAACTACGCCTGCTGCCGCTTCACCATGAGCGAGCCCTACGTTCTTGGTGCAAACATGGACATGATCGACCTCAGCCAGGAAGGCAAGCTCGTCTCCACCGGTCCCGCCATCGACTCACGCGAGTGTCTTGGAGCTGTTGTCAGCAACGGCCGCATCTTCTACACCTCACAAGCCAGCGGCTTCGTTGTGTCGCAGACCTACGGACCTGAATCGAAGGACCTGCCGCCAGCATGGGAGGTGCGCCAGTAAAAAAAGCTGCGCATTGCGGGGTTGGAAGCATGGCAGGGTGTCTGTTTCTCTCCTGTACTTTTGACCGCATAGCCATGAAAAAGCCGCACTCCTGCAGTCAGGAATGCGGCTTCTCGGAGGAACCTAGGGGCTAAAATTTAGTCGTTGTCTTCGTCCTTATCTTTGCAGTCTTTGTCTTTCTTGGGCTTCTTGCCGATGCTCGATTTTGCAGCAGCTTGCGTGAGAGTTTTGGCTTGGGCTCTGGTCAACAGCTTGGCTTTCACCAGCTTATCGGCCAGTTTCTCCACGCTCCTGACGTAATCGCCGTGATTTTTGGCACTGGAGGCGAAGCCATCAAGGATGACCGAAAGGTGCTGCCCTTTGTAATTGAAATCTGAGATGACGGTGTCAAGACCATCAATGATAAGGTTGGTGGTGACCGCCGTGAGTGTCACACTGTAATCACTGTTATGTTCTGCGGTCAGATCACCCAGCACATCATAGGTTGCAGCGTTGAGCGATAGGTAGAGGGGAATATCATTCTTTGGATCTGATACGCCTGGCTTAGTGGAGGTGAAAATGAGTTTGATATTCTTGCCCGTGAAGCCTGAAGGACTCGAATCGAGACCGAACCAGGAGAACTCTTTAATTGGAGAGCTGTCTCGATAAACGGTGTCGTCCACATCCAAGGATGTAGCAGTTCCTCCGCTGAAATTCGTCGCTTGGGCCGTGATCTTGAAAAATGGCACATTACGCCATGTGTCAGCATTTTCATTTGGGAGGGCTGCGAGATCCACAGTGATGGTGCCAGTCACCGTATTGCCAAAGTGGCCATCGTCTGTAGGAGGCGTGCTGGTCTTCGTGCCCGTGTAAGTATAGGTGAGCACTTGTGCCTGCGCTTCGGCAAAGAGCATCAAACTGAGAACGGTTAGGAGAAGGGAGTGTATTGTGCGTTTCATCGTTTTTATGAGTGTGGGAAGTGCTGTAAGCGTCATTGCTTAAGCATCCACCACGAAAAACTGATTTGGACTTCAATGTAAAGACTTAGTTTCAAATTGACTGGTGAAATTCTTGTCACGGAGCTGGCTGGGTGGAATTGCTAACCGGATCCCGAAAGCAAAAAACGTGTCTGCCCTTTATCGCAATATCGACCGACACCGGATAGGCCTTGCCCGACTCGAGGTCCAAGTCCTGCAGCAGCATTAGCCGTCCGACTTCAGCGGGTTGGCTTGCAATTGCTCGGACGGGTCCAGCTTGGTCCCATGATCTAGTCCATTTTGAAAGTCGGAGTTTTTAAGCAGATCCTTCCCGATAGAATTGGCTTCGATCTTGATCGGTGTTGCCTGGGTTTTCTGTCCCAGTACATTAGCGGGAAGGCCGGTGGGCATCCCCCAGATAGGAGGAACTCACGGTGCAGGGGTTTTGACGAGGCCGGGCGGGAGTTCTGACAGGCGTGTGAGGTCGAGGATGTCGTGGTAGAACCAAGGCTTATTTCCGGCTTTTTTATAGATGACGGTGTGCGCGGCATACTTCAGGCCGTCGTGCTCCTTCCAGTCACTGAAGCGATAGATGTCTGTGCGCCAGTCGATGCGGAGAAGGAGGTGCGTTTCTTCGTCGAAGTAAAAGTCCATGGCTGGCGTGACGGTCTGACTGACCCGGAGGCCGTAGGCTTTGCGACCTTCGTCTGTGATGCTGGGGATGACTTCGATCTTGGATTTGGGATCCACGAGCATGCCGAGGGTCCAGGCCCAGGCGTCGTCTTTGGCGGGTTCTTCAGCCCGCTCTTTTTTGCCGATCCACCACCACCCTGGCACTTCAAGTACAGACTCTCGTTCGCTGCGCTTTTTGCCTTCAGCAGGCTTTGGCTCGGCACCGAAGTGAAAGATTTCTTTGATGCGGAAAATTTTCAGCAGCTTGTCTGGTCCGCCCACAGCGCGAAGCGCCTGGTCGATGAGTGGCTTTGGATCTGCTGGTGCCTGGCTGTAGCTGGTGATGGCTAGGCTGAAGAGAAGAAAGAGGACTGCTAGGATGCTTTTGAGTGTGCCGGGTTTCGTTAGGCAAGGAATCGGAGCGGAGGCGTGGCGTGAGGGGAATAGGGGATTGCCTGAGGTGCTGCTAATCATGGATCATGCAACGTTTACGAACCTGCTTTTCTATCCGCCTTGCCACTGGCAGCTTTTGTGGCACAGGGGGCATCAAAGGTCGGCGCAAGAGCCAAAAGGATAAGTTGCGTGAAGCAGTAAGACGTTAAAGTGCTCGGCCATTTCTTTTCCATTCTCATCCCTTATGAATCTCAACCTCACAGGTCAGTCGATCGTTGTTTTCGGAGCCGCCAAGGGAATTGGGCGGGCAATCGCAGATGGTTTTCGATCCGAAGGCTGCACGGTTCACGGTTTTGATCGCGATGACTCCGAGCATTCGGTCACGCTCGGAGACGTGACCAGCTATGACTCAGTCCGCGCCTTCGTTGATACGCTTGACGTTGTGGACCACGTTGTGTTTTCGGTCGGTGTGGGTTCCGGCAAGTTCGGATTTCCGTTTTGGAATCTAGAGCCCTCCGATTGGATGCGTGTGATCGAAGTCAATCTCATCGGAGCAGTCAATGTGGCACATGCTCTGGCGCCTCGATTGATCGAACGGGGGAAAGGCTCGTTCCTGTTTTTGGTGTCTGTCGCTGGTCAGGTGGGTTCCCAGACCGATCCTCCCTACAGTGCGTCGAAGGCGGCTTTGATCAATTTCACTCAATGCGCGGCCAAGGATCTGGGGCCGCACAACATCCGCGTCAATGCTCTATCTCCCGGCATGGTGAAGACAGAATTGAATCGATCCATTTGGGCAGCCGGGCAGTCGAAGCTATCAGAAGAGCAGCGCATCACTTTTGATGAGTGGGCGACTGAGAAAAGCAAAAAAGTCTCCCATCTTGGTCGCTGGCAAATGCCTGAGGAGTTTGCTGCGATGGCGACCTTCCTCGCATCGGATCACGCCAAAAACATCACCGGCCAGACTCTGAATATCGACGGCGGACAGGTAATGCATTCCTGATTACTCGTAGAGTCGGAAGAGACCGCTGTGATCCAGATCACCGAGGTCTTTTTCATGAACGAGCTTCTCCCACTGGGCGAGCGAGTTTTTGAGAGTCGGTGAATCAAGGCCCACCGAGTCGGCAAGCTGGGACATGAGTCGCACGTCCTTGAGTTGCAGCTCCGCGCGGCCACCGGGTTCAAAGTCACGCCGCACCATTCGATCCCCATGCAAGTCGAGGATCCGGCTTTCCGCAAAACCTCCCAGGAGAGCTTTCCTCACCAGAGCAGGGTCAACGCCTGATAGCTCTGCCAGTCGAAGCGCCTGTGCTACGGCATCAATGGTCTGAGCGACGATGAGTTGATTCGCGAGCTTGGCCACCTGCCCGCTGCCGCTCTGCCCGAGATGAGTGATGTTCTGGCCCAGCGTTTGAAAGATCGGCAGAGCCCGTTGAAAATTCGATTCACTACCACCCGCCATGATCGAAAGGGTCGCAGCTTCCGCACCCACTTGCCCCCCGGAAACAGGGGCATCGACCCAGTTTACTCGGTGACTCCATGTTTGGGTTTCAGGAACTCCCGTCGTGCCGAAGTCGATGATGAGGGCTTCCTTGCTTAATCCCTCGATCAAACCGCCAACCCCGAAGACAACGGTTTCGACCACCTCCGTCATGGTCAAATTGAGGCAAATGATGCCGGGGCCGATCTCTCGTGCTAGGTCGGGCAGGGTGAGCGCGCGTTTCATGCCGAGCGCCACGGCCGCCTCGGCTGGGGCAGCACTGCGATTCCAGACCACCACTTCTGCACCCGCTGCGTGCAAGTGACGAGCGTTAGCCCGCCCCATGTTTCCGAGGCCGACAAATCCGATCTTGTGTCCAGCGAGTGTTTTGTTCATGTTCCACCAACTCACATCAGGCCAAGCCTGATGGCAAACACCTTCCCAAATCAGGCATGAAAATCATCATCACCGGCGGCGGCGGCTTTCTGGGCTCACAGCTTTGTCAAAAAATCCTCGAGCGTGGTTCGCTGTGCGGACAACCGGTCGATGAGATCGTGCTGTTGGATGCATTCTTCCGCACCACGCCATCGGATGCGCGGGTGAAGCAGGTCACGGGTGATATTGGCGACCGGACGACGGTCCTTCGTGCAATCGACCGGGATGCCGACGTGATTTTTCATCTAGCCTCAATGGTCAGCGGCGAGTGCGAAGAGCGCTTTGATGATGCGATGCGAGTGAATCTCGAAGGAGGCCGAAATGTGTTCGAAGCTGCGCGCGCCGCAGAAGGGAGACCGCGGGTGGTTTTCGCCAGTAGCGTTGCCTGTTATGGGGGCCTGGACATGAGCCAGCTCATGTCGGACTTCACCAAACAATTGCCTCAAACCACGTATGGGGTCACGAAGGCCATGTGTGAGATGATGATCAATGATCACAGCCGCAAGGGTCATTTTGACGGCCGCACCGTGCGGCTACCCACCGTGATTGTGCGACCTGGGAAACCGAACGCCGCTGCATCCAGCTGGGCCAGCGGGATGTTTCGGGAGCCACTCAATGGGGAGCCTTGCCTCTTACCGATCCGTCGAGACCAACCCCACCCGATGACCGGCTACCGAACGGTGATCGACTCCTTCATTGCCATGGCTGAAGTGCCAGAGGAAAAGCTAGGCAAGGACCGCGCTTTCGTGCTTCCTGCACACCGAGTCACGCCAGAGATCGCCGCCAGGGTGATCGAGGAAATTGCCGCTGAGCGGGGACTGAAGCTGGGACCGATTGTGGATGCCTTTGATGCACGCATCCAGGGCATCGTGGACAACTGGCCCCAGCAGGTGGATGGCCAACGCGCCATCGAAATTGGTCTTCCCAGCCCGCCCGAACTGCGCGTGATTGTCGAGCAGTATCTCGAAGACTTTGGCCAATAATCCTTCTTGGGTTGTCTAGCCTGACCTATTTCAGAGCGTCACTTCTTTTGTGCTGCCAAGCGGCGCACACAAGCCCGCAAGAAGAGCCGCATGACAGATGCCGGCGAGGTTACACAGTGTGTGCATGTTTGAACCGAAGCCCGACATTCAAGGACGCGCCGAGATCGAGACGCTCGTAAACACCATCTACAGCAAGATCAACGCCGTCTCATGAGCTTCCCTGCCTGCAAACACAAGAAGCACAAAGCCAAAGATCAGTGCCTAAGCGGACTGCGCTGGCTTGCCTCGGAGCCATATCGCGTGTTCTTTTTCAGCGGCGCACTATGGAGTGTGATCGGCGTATCTTTGTGGCCGTTGTTTTATGCGCAGCAGTTGACGTTCTATCCGAACCTTGTTCATGCTAGGATCATGATCGAGGCGTTTGGCGGCGCATTTGTCGTCGGCTTCCTCGGCACAGCAGGACCACGCATGGCCACGGCGCCGAAACTCACGCCACTGGAACTGCTCTGGCTCTTCGCGTTGCATCAAGCTTCTGCCATGAGCCATCTGCGGCTACAACATGCCTGGGGTGATGGCTTGTTCATCGCACTGCTCGCTTCGTTGCTGCTATGTCTCGTGATCCGCGTGCTAAAATTCCGCAGAGAAGCACCACCGCCGCAGATGCTGCTTGCGCTCACGGGTTTGGTTTGTGGTATCAGCGGTGCCGCTTTGCAGATGATGCCAAGTGATCTTGAACGATACCGATTGGCTAACCTACTGCTCTACCAAGGCCTTCTTTTGCCGCCGGTGCTCGGCATCGGCTCCTTTGTCTTCCCGCGCATGCTCGGCGGTGACTTTGGTGATGCCAAAACGGCGGCACAGTCCCAAACGAAGCTCATACGAGCCATCGTCACCGCGCTGTTACTCGTGAGCAGTTTTTTCCTCGAAGCCTATGGCCAAGTCATGCTCGGCTATGCAGTGCGGGCGCTCGTCGCGGCAGGTTATCTGCTCATCGAAGTGCGCTGGAGGCCGCGGCAGTCGGGATCACTCACCACGGGCCTGTTTTGGGCGCTGGCCCTTGGCTGGCTTGGCCTGCTGCTCTCGCCGCTTCACTATGGGCAGCATGTCGCTATCGAGCATCTGCTCTACATCGGCGGTTTTGGCATGCTGATACTGATCGTCGGCTCTCGTGTGCTTTTTGGCCACAGCGGGGATTTGGAAGGCTTTTTTGCCAAATCAAAGTGGGCACGTTTTTTGATTTTTCTCGGTATCCTGACCGCCACCACCCGCGCCACCCCTGCCTGCGTGCCCTCGACTACCGTTTCCCATCACATCTATGCCGCGTGGACCTGGGCACTGCTAAGCGTGCTGTGGCTAGTGTGGCATCGAAAGCGCTTCGTGAAGCGGGAATAACTGTGAACCCCAATCGCCCGAAAGTTAGGCGGCGGTTGTTGGAGTGAGTTGAAGGTAATAAGCGGTATCGCACCTAGCCGCCAAATGCTCGGCAACATAGGGACGAAAACCGTATCGCTCGTAGAGCAAAACTGCCTCCCGTAAAACAGAAGCCGTCTCCAACACCACTCTCGTAAAGCCAAGGGCAGACGCCCGAGTCAAAGCGTGTTCGAGGAGGCGGCGACCCAAACCCTGCCCCCGAGCAGAATGGGCCAGATACATCTTGCGCAGTTCGCAGGTGGAAGGTGAAACCCAGAAAAGTCCGACAGTGCCAAGCACCTGACCTGAGCCATCCACCAGAACGTCGAATGTGCCGCCAGCGGCATGGTATGAGGCGCAGA
>JAPLUM010000607.1 GCA_026397605.1 Verrucomicrobiota bacterium
TGGCGTGCCGAACGATGATCGGCATCATCTTTGATTCGATGAATTCCACGACGGCTTCCATCATTTCTGAGTGCTCGACTTTGTAGCCGTCTAGGCGCCGCACCAGATCCTGCCGGGCGTGGCGGACGATCTCGCTAGCTAAGGGCAGTTTCCGCAGCAGATCAAAGGTGCGCGGGTCCAGCTCCAGGGAGCTTTGATACTCGAGCTCTTTGACGATGTTTTCCTGCACCAACTCCAGCGGAGCCTGGGCATTGATGAAATGGTAATGGAAGATCTCTTTCAGGGAGACCAGAGCATCATAGGTCTTTTCTTTGAAGACTTTGTAGCGGTTCCGCGCCAGTCGCGCATCGAAGTCGGTGGCGCGCTCCTCCCAGAGGTCACCCAGGCCTGAGCTGCGGACTTCGGAGTTATGAGCCATGACTTCCTGCCCGCGCTTCATCTGCCGGGCGATGCTTTCAGATTCATCGACAAAGAGCACCATGATATGAAAGATGGGCTGTTTGAAATGGGCGGCCTCTGGTGTGTTGGCAAAGTCACGGCGTAGGCGCATCATTTCATCAAAGAGCATCTTCAGGCATTCGACCTGCACCTTGGTGCGGGGGAAGCCGTCTAGGATGGCGCCGTTCTGCTGCTCAGGCTCCAGGAGCTTGCGGATGAGGATACCCACCACTTCACGATCCCCGACCATGCCGCCTTGAGATTTCAGCTTTTGTGCCTCAGGACTATCCAGCAGCGCACTCACCACGATGGGCTCGGCAGTGATGCCACGCAGCTCGCGGATGAAGTCCGTATTCGTCCCCTTCCCTGCGCCGGGGGCACCGCCGAGTAGGATGAGCTCTTTCGGAAAGCGCAGCTGCTCCCGGCCATAGTCTGCTTCTAGCTGCTTCCAGACGTGATTAAAAATGAGCTGTGCATCTTTAATCTCCAGATCTGCAGGTGCGGTAGGTTTAGGGGCGGGTTCTGGAAGGGCAGATGACATAGAAGAGCTGAGGCTTTATCGCATGGAGAGAAACTTGCCAAGTGCCAGCTTAGAAAAGCTCAGCTCTGGAGCATTTGCCGTTTAGAAGTCGGCTTGAACGGGTCAGTTAAGGCAGACTCAAACTCAAAACCGCCCCCGAAGTCTTCTAGGCTGTCACCGTCGTTTTTACCGAAGTAACCGACGCCAATGAGGTTATAAACGATATTACCCACATCTTCTCCACGATGCAGGCCCCACTCAGCTAAGATGGTGAAGGCCATGGGTCCGTACTCGTCCAGTGCATGAGTGCGCACACCTTCAAGCACCTGCTGACCGGTGACATGGCGGTCCTCTTTCCCTTCGCTGAAGAGCTTTGCCGCTACATTCAGAGCGTCCCGCACAAACTCATAGGCATGAGGATGGTAACGGGGGTCTTTGTCCAAGGACTCTTGGACGGCAAGGTGAAAAGGCAGATCAGTCATCAGGTAAAGTTACGAGCAGCAAAGGTGCATGACTGTGCCGATCTCAGACCTCAAATCAATCTCCGATGAAAAAGAAAAACCCCACTGGAGCAGAGTCCAGCAGGGTTTTCCAAATAGAGGCGTCTTGTGATGGTAAAAACTTACCAACCGTGGGCCGTGCGCACCTTGATCATGGCTTCCAGGATGTGGTTCCAGGTATCAGGAGTCTCCAGAACTGCATTCGGGAACATGCAACCATCCCAGCAAATGTGCTGGATGCCGCGTGAAGCTGCATCTTTCAGCCAGTAGCCGGAGGCCTTGGTGATGTCGAGCTTACCATTCACGTCATCCGCACGGCAGTGCTTGCCGGTTTTGTCATGAGCACCAGCGCCATGAACAGTGCCGTCGTTTTGAGCCACATGGAAGTCGATCGTCCAAGGACGCAGCGCATCCGTCATCTTTTCATAAGCTGCCCAGAATTCGGCATCGCTGTAACCTTCCTGAAGCAGTGCGTGCTCAGGGGCATTGTAGCCGAGGGTGTAGAGGTAGGTATGAGCTAGGTCAGCCTGGAAGCCGAACGACTCGGGCATACCGACGCCTTCCAGCACATCCAGCATGTCTTTCCAAGAATGCATGCCCGCCCAGCAGATCTCACCTTCAGCGGCGAGACGCTCACCGTGATCAGCGGCGATCTTTGCTGCTTTTTGGAAGGTGTCCACGATGCGGGCGGTGTTTGCCTTCGGATTCTCACGCCATTTGGCGATACCAAACTCTGCGGAGTCCACGCGGATAGCGCCATATTTGCGCACGCCATGTTTATTGAACACGCCGGCGATGCGGCAGGCCATCTTCACAGCATCCAGGAACTTTGCCTGAGATACATCGTCGCCCATGGCGGAGTCACCCACGGTGCCTGGCCAAACGGGAGCCACTAGAGACCCCACGGAGAAGCCTCTGCTAGCGATCTGGTCGGCAATGCCCAGGAGCTCACTTTCGCTGGCCTCAGGGTTGGTGTGAGGGAGGAAGAGGAAGTAGTCGATACCCTCGAACTTCTGTCCGCCAACATTGGCGGCGGCAGTCAGATCGAGCATACGCTCCAGGCTAATGGCAGGCTCTTGACCTTCGCCGTCGCCTTTACCGACGAGACCTGGCCACATAGCATTGTGAAGTTTGGGTGATGTACTCATGATGGGATGGGTTGCTTGGATTTATTCTAGAAAAGCGGCGCGATCATAATCAGCGCTTAGAAGAACGCACGAAAAAAAGTCAGAGAATGCATTTCCCTAAACTTCCAGCGCATCCCCCGTCCACTTCAGGGAACTCTCATCATCGTATCGAGTGGGTCACGCAGCAGCCTGCGCTTCCATTTGGCGGATCAAGCGGAGGCAATAGAGCAGCGGTATCACGCCGAAAACTCCAAAGCTGCAATCGATGAAGCGCCAATATAAGGGGATGTCACGGATTGCCACGCAAATCAGAGCCAAAGGAATCACTGCCGCGCAAGCAGCGATCCCCGCGTAAAGAGTGGGCCTGGAGGTGAGCGGACACATCAGGGGCCCGACAAAAAACAGGGCGATCACGCAGTGTGCAAAAGCCAGCCAATCCGTGCCGTAGGCAATCCATGGGTAGAGCGCGTAGGTATGCTCTAAACCGTGCCGGACCGTCAGAATCCAGAAAGTGATTCCGGTGTAACCTTCCGCACTCTCAGCCGTCCCCACGCCCATCAACTGCGCGAGGAGCTTGAGTTCGATCAACAACGGAAACGCCGTTAACCCGCTGATTAAGAGCCCAACAATGAAACAACTCATCACCATTCGAAATCGGATCAGAGGTGAGGCTGTATTCATGGCGGAGCGAAGTCAGGAGGATTGAGAAATGAGCACGGGGCTACAATTAGACTCTGAAAGAATGATGCCCAGAAAGGCGGTCCGCAAACAAAACTCCAAATGTTATCGTGAACAAATGGAGCGGGTGACGCGATTCGAACGCGCGACATTCTCCTTGGCAAGGAGATGCTCTACCACTGAGCTACACCCGCTTTTCTGGCGGGCCGTTATCTTGCGACAAGATGAGAATCCTGCAAGCCTAAAGTTAAAGAATTTCTCAGGATCAAACAATTTGCCTTCATCACCAGAGTTGGCACGCTGCTGAGTTGATCTTGAACTCCTGACTGCTAAAGGCTGGAAATGCAGCCACGCAAGTTTGTCCCCATCCCCTTCACCTACCACCAAGAGCTGGAGGTGCGTATCGAAAACCTCACCAACGAGGGCAATGGGGTGGCGCGTGTGGATGGCTGGGTGGTTTTTGTGCCTTTTGCCCTGCCTGGCGAGCTGGTGAAGTGCCGAATCTATCGCAATCACAAGAACTACAGCAATGCGGATCTGGTGGAAGTGCTGGAGCCCTCCGTGGAGCGTGTGCCGACGGTCTGCTCCCTTTTTGGCACCTGCGGCGGCTGTCAGTACCAGCATTTGGCCTATGATAAGCAGATCGCCTGGAAACGCCGCCAGGTGGAGGAACTGCTGCTGCACATGGCCAAAATCGAGCACCCTGTGCTGCCGGTGATCGCGTCGCCACAGCAGTATGGCTACCGCTCCAAGATCACACCGCATTTCCATAAACCCAAAGACGGTGAGGTGGCTGAGATCGGCTTTCTAAGGGTCGGCACACGCAATAGCATGGTGGATGTGGAGCAGTGCCCCATCGCCATGCCAGCGCTGAACGAGCAGCTCACCCAGGTGCGTGAGGCGGCACGGGCTGGCAGCTTTAAAAATGGGGCCACGCTACTAATGCGGGCCACCGCCACTGGCGTGCTGACGCGGGCAGACGCCATCGCGGTGGAGCAGGTGGGCGACGTGAAGTTTGAGTTTCAGGCGGGTGATTTCTTCCAGAACAATCCCTTCATCCTGCC
>JAPLUM010000874.1 GCA_026397605.1 Verrucomicrobiota bacterium
GGTAGCGGTCGCGGGAGCGCTGATGCCGGATGCGCATGTGGGCTACGGACTGCCGATTGGTGGCGTGTTGGCCACGGAAGGCTGCGTGATCCCTTATGCGGTCGGCGTGGACATTGCGTGCCGTATGCGTCTGTCTGTCTATGACCGAAAGGCGAGCACCATCGCGGGTCAGAAGGACCGTTTGGCGAACATCCTCGAAAGTGAGACCTGCTTTGGCATGGGTCAGTCCTTCAAGGAAAAGCGTCATCATGACGTGATGGATGAGGACTGGTCTGTCTCGCCCATCACTCGACGCTTCAAGGACAAGGCCCACACGCAGCTCGGATCGAGCGGCTCTGGGAACCACTTTGTCGAGTTCGGGGCCTTTGACGTGAATGCGCAGCAGTCCGCCGCGCTGAAGGAATCCGGCTTTGACGTGCCACCGGGCGAATATCTCGCGCTGCTGAGCCACAGCGGCTCGCGGGGCACAGGAGCGCAGGTTTGTCAGCACTACAGCCGCATTGCCATGGATCGTCGCTACGATTTGCCGAAGGAGATGAAGCATCTCGCGTGGCTAACCTTTGAGGAAGAAGCGGGCCAGGAATACTGGGCCGCCATGAACCTCATGGGAAACTACGCGGCGGCAAACCATGCGCTCATTCATAAACGCATCGCCAAGAAAGTCGGCGCTCATGTGATGCTCGACATCGAGAACCATCACAACTTCGCCTGGAAGGAAACGCATCTCATCAACGGTGCAGAGCGCGAGGTCATCGTGCATCGCAAAGGCGCGACGCCAGCGGGTGCGGGTGTGCTTGGAGTCCTCCCCGGCTCCATGGCCACGCCCGGCTATGTCGTGCGCGGCAAGGGCAAGGCAGAGTCGCTGAACAGCGCCTCGCACGGCGCAGGCCGTGCGATGAGCCGTTCGGTGGCCAAGCAGAGCTTCACCTGGGGCGGCGTGAAAAAGCAACTCGCCGCCGCAGGAGTCGAACTGCTCAGCGCTGGCATTGATGAAGTGCCCGGCGTTTACAAAGACATCCACAGCGTCATGGCCGCACAGACCGACCTTGTGGAAGTGCTCGGCCAGTTCCAACCACGCATCGTGAAGATGTGTCCGGAAGGACCAGCGGAGGACTGAGAAGTTTCTGCGACTTCATCTGTGGCGTATTTGCCACTTGGCAAAGCGATGATGCTGGGTAGCGTCATCGTCCCAGAGCGAACACCGCTGCCGATCCCCCAATCGTGCTGTGCTGCTTCAACCCCTTTCTCAAAGGCAAAATCTATGAGTGACGTTCTGAATAAATCGACTGTTTTGGTGCTTAACCGAAATTGGCAAGCTATCGCTGTCAAGACACCTGCCGACGCTTTTAGCATGATGGCGGCAGGCAATGCGACCGCTCTTAAAATCTCCGCTTTCGACGACATGACTCCTGTGACCTGGGAGGACTGGATGCTGCTGCCTGTGAATGAGGGGGACAACAGCATCGGCACTGTCAAAGGTCCCGTGCGTGTGCCGACCGTGCTGGTTTTGGCCCGATTTGATCGCGTGCCGAAGCGCCGTCCGAAGTTCTGTGCCAAAGCTATCTGGGAGCGTGATGGCGGCGTCTGCCAGTACACGGGTCGCAAGCTGAAGCCCAATGAGGGCAACATCGACCACATCGTGCCAGTTTCCCGAGGTGGAAAGAGCACCTGGGATAACTGTGTGCTGGCGGATAAGAAGGTGAACAGCAAAAAAGGCAGCAAGCTTCCCGAAGAGGCTGGCCTGAAGTTACTGCGCCGGCCGGCGGCTCCACGAGAGATGCCGGTTTCTCATCTGATCCGAAACACGCATCAGGTGCGTGATTGGGAAGTTTTTCTGGCACACATCGGGGCTTCTGATTCGTAAATTTGAAAGCAAGAAACTTTTGCCGGAATTGGCATGAATCCATCTGTGTTCGTGGGAGATACACCCCAGAGCGCCTGTGTGACCCCAGCTTATTCACAATCTCCAGAAGTTATTGCCACTCAGGCTTTACAGCCTGAGTGGATTCTGAGTTGATTTATCCAATAGAGCGACTAAATCGCCCGCCCCCTTTTGTACTAAAATGACGAATACCGGACTCCCAGCAAAACAAGGCCTCTATGATCCGAGCAACGAACACGATGCCTGTGGCGTCGGGTTTGTCTGTCACATGAAGGGAAAAAAATCCCATGAGATCGTAGCCAATGCGCTCACTATTTTGGAAAACCTGGACCATCGCGGTGCCTGCGTGGAAGAAAACACAGGTGACGGCGCAGGCATCCTCATCCAGATCCCAGACGCCTTTTTGAAGAAAGCTGCGAAAGCTATCGGCGTCGATCTGCCAGATCAGGGCAAGTATGGAGTGGCGAATCTCTTTTGCTCACCTGACGCAGCGGCCCGCACGCAGT
>JAPLUM010000007.1 GCA_026397605.1 Verrucomicrobiota bacterium
TGTCATGCAGCGTCTGCGAACTCGCGAGGGTGACAAGCTCGCGCCCGCTTTGCACCTGCGCTTTTGCCAAAGTGAGGCAGCAAAGGCTGAGCAGGGCGAGGAGTAGCCGCGCCGGAGTGGATGGAATAGGGCGGTGGTTCATTTGGAGGTGGCTTTGCGGATGGCTTCGACGGCTTTGGCCTGCTCTGCGGCGGCTTCGTCAGCTTTGGCCCGGGCTTTGGCAGCAGCGGCTTCGGTCTCGACGGCGCGTTCCGCCTCTGCCTGATTCACGGCAGCTTCAGCCTCGGCGGTCTCGGCTTCATCGAGCCGGGTGAAGTCCCTGATGATGAATTGATCCACCACTGAGGGATAGGCTTTGTTGCTCTGCAGCGCGTCATTCAAGCGCCAGCCGAGTGTGATCCTGAAGCGGTAATTGCCCACTTGCCTGCTGCCTTCCAGAAAGCTGACCCGGCGAGCGATGCCTGTGGCCTCTGTAGCCACGACGGTGGACTTGCGGTCGATGAAGTAGAGCTTCTCGATCTGGAAGCTCTGCGTGGCATTCTGAGAGAGGAAATAGCCAGCTTCAGACTCGACATTCTTCATGAGCATATCCTGAGCAGGCTTGGTGAAGAGCTTTGGCAGCCTTTCGAGATAGGTTAGGCCCTCTTTGTCACGCTCCAGGATGGTTTCCAACGCCATCTCGCTGAGCTGCTCGTGCATGGTGGTCATGTCCTGGTAGGCGACACCCGGCGGGATGTAATAAGCACCCGCAGTGTCCATGACGACAAAGGGTGGCCGTTTTACATAAACCTGGGACATGAGATTCACATACCAAGCGCAGGCACCGGCGACGATGATGGCCACTACGAACCAAAACACGGCGGTGTGATCCCTGGCGACGAGGGTGTCGATGGCGCTGCGGCGTGGCGGTGAGGCGGACATGGGCAGGTGATAGTGTGGCTACTTTTTGACTTCTGATTCGCTGCTGGAGATTTCTTTGAGCAGATAGGCGACTTGATTGCAGACCCAGGCAAAGCGGCGCGCATAGCGCAGGTTAGGATTACGCTCCCAGTGCATCTCCGCCTGAAAGCTAAAGGACTGGGTGATGGTCTCTTTTGACACAGGGTCCACGCTGATGCGGATGAGCTGCCCCTTTAGGATGGTGACGGCGCTGAGGTCATTATCGAACTCCATCTGAACTTCACCGATCTCGACCATCTGGTGGACCTCTAGATTCTTGAAATCAAAGCGCGTCTCCTGCACGTCTTTCATCACGTCCTCCATGCCTTTTTCATTGAAGAGCAGGCTGAGGCGCTCTGCATTCAGCGGCCCACGCGGTCCACGATTCAGGTAAGTCTCCAGCGCGTGCCTGGCGTGGTAGTCCAGCGATTGATTCAGGGTCTCGCTGGACTGTGATCTGTCCAGGTAATAGAAGGACTGATCAATCGGGACATAAAGAATGCTGCCACGGTTACTCACCGCCAAGCTGTGCAGATGCCAGCCAGTGACAACCAGGCAAGCCAAAGCAGCTAGGAACCAGAAAACGGCTAGCTTTTCTTTGGAAATAAAAATGTCCGTGACGCCTTTCATCAGTCAGTGGTGAAGTGTGGGAGATGCTGTGAGCTTGGCATGGGATCGAGTAGGTTTATGGGTCCTTCATCGCAGTGCCTGCACCAGCGCCGATACTGCCCGCGCCTGCGCCCATCATGCCCACGCCGACAGCGGCACCTGCGCCAGTGGCCGTGGCCGCAGCACCCGCCACCATCATGGCAGCACCAGCCGCTGCCTGCGCACCGCCCACGGCGGCATTCATGCCTGCTGAGATGAAGCCCATGCCGATCTGGGAACCGGTGACGATGGCTTTAGAGACGATCTTTGGCGCGATGAAAAGCGTGACGATGACCCAGATGATCACAATCAGGACAATCAGGATCGGTGAAGCCACAGCCAGCACTGTGCCGACCAGGCCGATAGCACCGATAGGAGAGACGATCTGATCGATGAGGTCAGGCGCAGAATCCATGACGGCCTGTGCAAAGAGCATGCCCAGCCCCCAACCCAGCGGCCAAAAGCAGATAGAGATCATGCCAATGTGGTACTTTACACCCGTGTCACGCGTTTGCTCAAAGACCAACATGCCGAGGAAGATGGGTGCCGCTGCATTGCCGAGATAGATGGCGATGATCTGAATCTGAAAGCCAATCCAGAAGCAGATGTACATGATGAAGGACAGCAGCAGCATGATCCAGGCACCGATGACCTGCGCAAAGTACTCAAACCAAGTGAGCGGATCAAAGATGCCGAGAATGATGTCTGGAGCACTGCCCGTGTCGAAGGGGGCCTCACCAAAGCTGTTACCAAAATTCATCAACATGCTGATGGGGTCCACGCCGAGATCACGCAGCAGGGTATCCCCCAGAGTTGACTGAGCCGCCAGCATCCACTCACCATAATAAGGCATGATGGCGACGATGATGCCGCTGACCAAGATGTGCCGCCAGATGGCTCCGATGTCCCCAGACATCATGCCCTTATAGACATTCATGAGCAGCCCAGCAAAGATGAGCACGAACATGAGCACCTGGAGCGAATCACTGCAACGCAAGCAGACATCTGCCAGATTGTCGTAAAAGAACGACATGTCGATGGTGGTCCAGTCGCCCATGATTAGCTGATGTGTGTGGTGAACATGCGGGGTGAAATTTCAGGCCAGAGATCAGGGTGCAGGCGTCGTAGTCTCGGCAGGTTTGGTCTGATAAGTGCCCCACTTGAGGTTAGGCGCAGCAGAGCTGGTCGCGTTTGCTGCGCCGGGAGTCGAGCCCCCGAGTGTGCCGGTGCCGCCGCCGCCGACTACGACGGGCGGTTTAGCCGCAGTGCCTGGAGCTGCAGGTGCCGCAGGCGGGCGCTTATTGAGCTGCTCTTTGCGCTCACGCTCCCCCTTGGTGATGATGCGGGAGGTAGTGACCATCTCCTTTTCCAGCATCTGCGCATCTGCTTGGGAAATGAGGATGATCTGATTGCAGTCCTGCACCTGACCATTGAGCGCAGTGATCATGGTGCTAAGCTTACTGATGCTGATGAGATCTTTCGTATCATTCATCTGCTCAGTCAGAAGCTTGATGGCTTCTTGTAGCTCTTTCTTCCGTTTGATAGCGGCGTCGCGGGTGGTGTTGTAATCCGTGATCTGCTTCATGAAAGCAGCGTCCATCTTGTATTTGGCCGCATCACGATTGACCACGGTGCCGTCTTTACGCGTCACCGTGTCACCGATGGCGGTCATGGTGCCAAAGGCATTGTCGTCAAAGACCTCGCTACCAATCAATCCCTCAAACGCGGCCTTACGTGTCGCGTTGTCATCTAACACGACAGGCGTTTGACCAAGGCTGGTGGCACCACTATCAAGCGCGCGCTGGAGGCCAGCGGGCATGACCGCATCGGCGTCACCGAGGCTTCGTTTCGCGTTGTCGAGCTGCTTGTTAGCTGTCTCAAGAAGCTGGCTGAGCTTGGCATCCAAGCTCGGAGCATTGACGTCTGGCGTATTGATGACCATGACTTCCGTCACGGGTGACTGCCCCAGCAGACTGACGGCCTGCATCCCTGCGCCGATGGCGAAAAAGAGAGCGTGATTTTTCATGAGGTGATGGGGCTTGATTCGTGGGTTACTCGACGACTTCGATGACGACTTTCCGTGGCTCAATAAGCACGCCATCGGTGGTGACATGCTCAGGCACAGGCACCTCGTAATAGCGGCGCTGGAGATCAGCCGCGCCACCGGGGCGCTCG
>JAPLUM010000836.1 GCA_026397605.1 Verrucomicrobiota bacterium
TCGTCGAAGAAGGTCTCATGCACGGTGACTGCCTGACCGTCACTGGCCGCACGATGAAGGAGAACCTGAAAAAATCCAAGATCTTCTATCCGAAGGGCCAGACCATCATCCGCCCGCTGAGTGATCCAATCAAAAAAGACAGCCATCTTGTCATCTTCCGTGGCAATCTCTGCCCCGAAGGAGCGGTGGGTAAGATCAGCGGCAAAGAAGGACTCAAATTTACCGGCAAAGCCATCGTCTTTGAATCAGAAGAGACCGCGCTCCAGGCCATCCTGCACGACAAGGTGAAGAAAGGCCACGTCATCGTCATTCGTATGGAAGGCCCCAAAGGCGGCCCAGGCATGAGAGAGATGCTCTCACCCACCAGCGCCATCATGGGCAAAGGACTGGGTAAAGACGTAGCACTCATCACCGACGGACGTTTCAGCGGTGGCAGCCACGGTTTCGTCGTCGGCCATGTGACTCCAGAAGCCTTTGTTGGTGGACCGATTGCCGTCATCAAAAATGGCGATGCTATCACCATCGACGCTGAAAAGCGTGCCATCACACTGGGTGTTTCGGCGAAGGAACTCAAAGAGCGCTTATCCAAATGGAAACAGCCGAAGCCACGCTACACCCGTGGAGTCTTGGCCAAGTATGCCAAGCTGACCACAAGCGCCAGCTTGGGTGCGGTGACGGATATGGGGCTGTAAAGTTTCAAGGGAGATCGAGATGACGGCATTCGTGATCTCGATCTCTTCGATGGTTTTGCGCTGTTGACGTTTCTCGTGGGACGAATGTCGGCGAGTCGCCGGCATTTGCACGCGGGACGCGTGCGCTCCTGCTACAACGCCGCTGCAAACCTTGCAATCAGATCGGCACTGTCTTCTAAGCCGGCAGAGACTCGGATCAGATGACTCGGCACGCCACAACTGGCGGCCCAGTCTAGCTCGTCGTAATGCGCCAACAAAGTGTAGGGGCAGACCAAGGTGAAATTGGTTCCTAAACTAGGACCTTTGCAGACTCGCAGGGCATCATAAAAGGCAGGGCTCGTCTGCGCAGCGTCTTTGAGCAGGAAGGAGAAGAGACAACCGTATCCACCATTTTCTCGGCGAATGAACTCGTAACCCACACCACCCTGATCACGCGCATGCCAGACTGTTTCAACCCTCGGGTGTGTGCGCAAGAAGTCTGCTAGACTCAAGGCGTTCTGACTCATGATCCGCGCACGTTGGCCAAAATCACGACTATTAACTTCCAAGGCGACGGCATCACCCCGCCAGAGTGTGTGATCTGCGTGAGTGGAAAGATAAGCGCTAAAGGCAGCATGATGTGGCGAATCACGATTCAGAATGACACTGCCAGCCAGCACGTCCCCTGCCCCAGAAAAACTCTTGGTCAGACTGGACGTGACGACATCAGCCACGCGCATCGCATTGACATGAACTACGGTGGAAATCGTATCATCAACGATGATCGGCACATCGGGCTGCGTTTGGGATCGAATTGCCAGTAAGCGCTCAAGATCGACACAGCGCAGCAACGGATTGCTCGGAGCCTCACAAAACAGGCCAGCAATCGGCTCTTTTTGAAGTAGCTGACTCAGATCATTATACTCGCCCTCTGATAGCAACGGCAGAAAGTGCGCACCACTGCCGAACATCTGTTGGAGCTTCAAAACATCCACATACGGAAAGTCGAGCTGCGCGGTTTTGCGGCCAGGAAAAAGAGCCGTCAGCATGCGATGCACGGCAAAATTTGCCGCCATGCCTGAAGGGAAAAGAAACACATCCTCAAGCTGCTGGCCGGAGAGATCGGCTAGACGCTGACGGATCTTTTCGTTCGCAGAGATACCTTCAGCTTCTGTGACTGTGCTTTGAGTTCGCCCCAAGACATCGCAAGCCTGGCGCGTGCTAACGACCTCACCGCAAAAGCGCCAAAATTTCCGTGCCATGACATAGGCATCCTCAGGAAAGACAACAGCACCCAGGGTTCCTTTCCAGGCTAACGCACGACCCGAAAAACCCTGACGCTGGATGAACTGCACGCAGCGCTCCGCGTGAATCACCCGAGGAAACACCAAACAGCGCTCACTATTACCTGCCAGATCCTTTTCAGCAGCAGCAAAAAGCGCACTCACTGCGGG
>JAPLUM010000604.1 GCA_026397605.1 Verrucomicrobiota bacterium
TTCAGAAAAAGCAGGTCGTCGCCTCTAGCGCGAGTCGCGCAGGCGGACGCTTAGCCGCAGATGATTGGAGCAGCCCAAGCGACAAGAATACAGCTCCCGTAGCTGGGCCTCTGCCCCAGAAACCGCAACCGACACCTCCCATCCATGAGGAGGCTGCCAGCTTGATAGAGCCTGTTACCCAAGAAGAGGAGGCTGAAGGCGGATTCGGAGTCTTCCTGAAGCAACAGGCCACACCTGCACCAAGGGTGACAGAATCACCTCTGGCACGCCTTCGCCAACTCACCACCGCAAGTGCTCCGACGGCGGCAGCGGATGAAAGTGAAGTAGCGGCAGAACGTCGTCCGCAGTCAAATTCTCCACCTCCGACCACTGCACCGGAACCGATGTCTGCCAGCACCCTTCAAAAGATGAAGGATCAAGGCATGTATCGAAATGCCTATTTCAAGGATGCCGAATGCTTCGACTGCAATCATAAATTCAAGGTCAGCCGATCCTCACGATCTGCCAATTGCCCGAGCTGCGGTTCATTCGTTAGTTTAGAGGATGTGGAGATCAATATGCCATCTACCCAGGCCATCAAGACGCGTGGAGATGTTCTCATCCGCAAACGTGGACACCTGTCAACCGACAGTGTGCGCTGTAAAGATTTACGTTGCCAGTGTGTGATCGAGGCGAACATTGAAGCCAGCGGTGATGCCATCTTCCGTACGGTAGGAACGGTCATCGGAACCGTGCACTGCAAGCGATTCATCATCGAAAAAGGTGCCGACGTCACTTTCATCAACGAAGTCAGAGCTGAGGAAGTGGACATTCAGTCTCGAGTAACCGGAACCATTTTCTCCAGTGGCTCTCTAGTCATTGGCGGCGCGGGTGCCGTGAATGGCGATGTCACGGCTAGGTCCATTTCCATCGAGCCTGGAGGAGAGCTCAACGGCGCCATGAACATTGTCCGAACCCAACCTTTGGTGCGTCCGACTTTTTAGTCCGCAACTTCAATGTAGGCTCAATGACGCGGCACCACGGTCTGCTGCTGGCGAGTCTTTAAAATACTGTCGGCAGGCAAAACACCTGTAAAACTGCTCAGAGGATAAACAATGCTCCGGGATCCGATCAGCGAGCCGGGATTAATCACGCTATTACATCCAATCTCCGCATAGTCGCCGATCACTGCGCCGAACTTACGCAGGCCAGTTGGATGAGACTTCTTGCCGTCATCCACCTTCACCTCACCACGGTCGAGGCGGACATTGGACAAGATCACACCAGCGCCCAGATGTGCCTTGTGGCCGAGAATTGAGTCACCCACGTAATTGTAGTGGGGAACTTCGGCGTTGTCGAAAATGACGCAATTCTTGAACTCACAAGAATTGCCCAGCACGCAACCATTTCCGACGATCACATTTTCACGAATGTAGCAGCCTGCTCTGATGACGCAGTTTTTCCCGATCCACGCGGGTCCTCGGATCACGGCCCCTGGTTCTAGGGTCGTCCCTTCATCGATAAACACGTCTTCACCAATAAAGACGCCCATAGGCACCTGAACTCTCAGCTCACGCTGGAGGCGGAACTCCAGGTAGGAGGAGATTTTTGACAAAGCAGCCCACACTGGCTCATCAGGCGAAAACAGGATGCCATGTTGTGTATGCGTGAGGTCCAGAAAAGCCGAGGGAGAAAAGGCAGACATCCAGTGAAATAAAATTAGGTGACGAAACTTCGATAAGCTCTGGCAGATTGTTGGAGAGCTGCCCCAAAACGAGAGCTCCTGACATCAAACCGTCATGACTTCCTTTTCTTTACTCAGCATGTGCTGCTCCAGCTCAGCGGTTTTCTTGTCGGTCAGAACCTGAACTTCTTTTTCTAGGCGATGCAGGTCATCTTCTGTGATGTCACCGTCTTTTTCGCCTTTCT
>JAPLUM010000149.1 GCA_026397605.1 Verrucomicrobiota bacterium
TAAAGCCGAAGCCCGCGCACGTGCTGAGCAGTTGGAGCGTCGTCTTGAAAACGGGAAAAACAAGGGAGGCGGGGGTGGCACCGTCGATGAAGGTGATTCGGCACTCGGTATTCGACTAGGCTTACGATACCTCATCATGACCCTGGAGGCTCATGAGGCCAAAGATGAAGACTTTAAAAAAATGGTCCCCAAGCTACAAACCTACATACAGGACCTCGTTGCCTCCGCTCCTAAGCTTAAAGGCCGCGCTTTAGGCATGGTCAATCGCGTTTCTGGTCAAGGCAGCCCCGTGGTCGAGGCCTTCCAATTAGATCGTTATTTACAGCGTGAAGCCTGGAGTAACAATGCAACAGCAATTGGGTCGATGTATGATACGACCATCTTAAAAATGGCAGAAACAGATGCTAAAGATAGCCTGCCTAGTCTGTGGGATGCTCGCATCCTCGCAGAAGCTGCTTTCCGCAAAGAAAATATGACTGAGCCAGAGCATGCTCTTTGGTTACAAAATGAGCTGCCAGCCCTGCGTTGGAATCGAGCAACCTACCTCTATGAGAGCGGCCCCTCGGCCATCAATGCCATGGCGGACATGCTGAAAAACATCAAAGAAAACCCCGGCCATGCGGATGCGCCGGATTGGGTCCAACAGCTTCGTCAATTAGTCAACGAGTCCTCATCCACGCCTGTCAGTGGCGCGGCTCCCACTGGGACTGAGGCCGAAAAGCCTGCTGCAAACTGATCATGCTGAGTTCTCTATTTCGTAGCTTCCGCTGTGCTTTTGCCGGTATCGGGTGGGCTTTGCGTACTCAGAGAAATCTCAGAATTCACGCACTGGCCACTGCAGTGGTCACGGTTCTTGGTTTTGGAGTGAACCTTCCAGCTTGGAAATGGTGTGCCGTCCTTGGCTGCATCAGCCTTGTCTGGATGGCCGAACTCATGAACAGTGCCCTTGAGATCCTTTGTGACCGCATCACTACGGAGCCTGACGAGCACATCCGCCGTGCCAAAGATGCCTCAGCAGGTGCCGTTCTAGTCTCTGCCATCATCAGTATCGTCATCGCGACGCTCGTGTTTCTCTAAAGCAAGCATCCATCCAATGGTATAGTCATCAATGCGAGTGATGATCTTGCTCGTCTAAATCGGGAAACGCCCTCCTTTTACCTCACTGCACTGAGTTAGTCGGAAGAGCTGGTTGCCAGCATCGTTAGTCTGCTCGAAGATGTTAATTGGGCCTATTAGGATTAGTCGTTCTAAATATAATGATCATAGGAAAGTGGCTTCAATTGGGGGTTTTTCAGTGATTGACACCCCCAGCTTACCCGCCAACATGCGCGCCCCTCTGCTGGCCCAACCAAGTTTGGCAGAGCGCGCTAAACAACCCACCGACCCATTGACCCACTACATCCTACTCTGCCTTGTTGCCTTTTCTGTTGTTTCCTTTGCTGGAGAATTACCGCTGAATCCAAAACCCACCGCGCCGACAGTCGCACCAGGGTCAGTTTTTAAAAGCGTCAGAACCACGGCTTACACACACACGGAGGGGGATCATTTGGAATACGGCGCAAGGACTGCCGTAGGAACCAAGCTACTTCACGGTCAAGTGCGCAGCGCCGCAGCTGATTGGTCAGTTTATCCTGTCGGCACGATCTTTCAGATCTCTGGAGACAGCAGCCTCTACATCGTGGACGACTACGGCTCGGCTCTGGTCGGCACCGGCACTATCGATCTCTACAAGCCTACCACCAGCGCTATGAATCAGTGGGGCACCCGCCGAGTCACCATCACCATTTTAAAATGGGGCAGCTATGCCAAAAGCTTGGCTATTTTGAAACCCAGAGCCTACAAAGCTTCGCATGTCCGTGAAATGGTTACTCGCCTGAACGCACGCGCTGCGGCTTGATCACGTGGGATACACCCACGGTACCCGATACTCGCGGCTGAGCAGCTTGCTGGCTTCGGGGTCGCCGATGATTTCTTCTTTTTCGGCGTCCCACTGAATGCTGCGGCCTGCTTTCCAGCTCAGCATGGCCAGCATCGGCAGACAGCTGCTGCGGTGCGCGCTTTCGATGTCGGCGATGGGCTTCCGCCCAGTTTCAATCGCCTGAATGAAGTCTGCCCAGAGCAGGGCAATATTGTGGCCGTCGGGTTCTTGAAGCTGGTGATCCCCATGCACGATCGGTGCTTTAGGATCGGTGGGGTAAAAGGTCCAGCCGTCCCGCCAGCCGATGTGGAGCACGCCTTTTTCTCCATAAAAGTATGCTCCGATGCCGTGCTTTTCATTGTTATTGGCCGCGAACTTCCGGTGCTCCCAGATGGCCGTGAATCCTTCGAATTCAAAGGTGGCTACCTGATGATCAGGTGCGTCAGTAGTCTGTTCTTTCTCATTTAAGACGGCTGCTCCTGAGATCGGCCTGCCGCCAGTACAGAAAACCTTCTTGGGACCTTTTTCACCACTCCAAAGCAGCACCTGATCCAGCCAATGCACACCCCAGTCGCCCATGGTGCCGTTCGCGTAGTCCAGGAAATTCCGCCAGCCGCCGGGATGCAGCTTTGTATTGAAGGGGCGCACGGGTGCTGGGCCACACCAGAAGTCCCAGTCCAGGGTCTCTGGCACTTTGCTGTTAGGCTTGGCGGCTTCTGGCCCGCCCTTGCTATGGGCAAAGCAGCGCACGAGCCCGACCTTGCCGACCTGACCTGATTTGAGAAAATTCATGGCCTCGACATGATGCGGCCCGA
>JAPLUM010000239.1 GCA_026397605.1 Verrucomicrobiota bacterium
AGGAATCACTCCAGACTTCTGGGCCTTGATAGGGTTGAGCTGGAGTAGGTGGAGAAGAACCAAACGGGTCTGGGCCGAGTGGCGGGTGTGCGGACATTGAGTAAGAATCTAATTTTGCCAGGGCATTAGAGGTCATTTTGAAAATGTGCGTTATCATGGGCGCTGCTCCTGAATCCGCATCATAGAGGATGACGCTGTCGCCACTGAGGCTAAATTTCACACCGGCTAGCTCAGTGATGTAGCGCAGAACTTCGAGAAAGGGAACGTCCTTTAGATCCAGCGAGATGGATGAACTGTTGTTCTGAGGAAGTTCAAATTTTAGACGCCGATGCTGTGGAGGCGGGTCAGCATCGACTCCTTTCCATTTGAGACGCATGAATTCCATGGCTTCCTGTAGCGTGGCTCCAGAGAACTGAACGCTGGGCAAGATGAATCTCTCCATCTCTTCTTGGACTTGTTTGGCCGTGACAGCAGCTTCTGCGTCAACCCGCATTCTTTCTTTAGCTAGGTCACGGACGCTTTGAGTTTCTGTGCGTTGTCCGCCTGGTAGATAATCGACCTCACGCTTCAAAAGCGATAATGTACTCCACAAACTCGGTGTCACGGCGCTGGCCAGAGCTTCACTGTATTCACCGGAGACTTCATAGTGGCGGCCATCGGGTGCGTGGACTTTCCATTCTGTTTCCAGGATAGGGATCGTATCGAGCAGATCCGGTGGCTGCAGCTGTTCTTTACCAGCAGAGGACCAGGCTTCTCGTTGCTCTTCATAGATCAATGAAATGCGAGCGGATTGGTTGCCCTCACTGCCAGTAGGTAGGGGGATAGCAATCAGCCCATTTTCGCCACGAACAGGTTTTGCTCCGGCGTGCTCTACTGCTAGGGCCAAAAGCGTTGCTCCCGCAGGTAGGCGAACGGGCAAGAATTGCTCTCCAGTGTGATTGAGTAAAAAGATGGCCTCGTGACGGCGACCACCGTCAGGGCTAAGCACTGAAGTTAGGATGAGTTTTTTCACCACCATCGCTGCCAACTCTGAGTGGGCGTGGCGACGGGCGGTTAGTTTTAATGATTGCTGCCCGCTACTGTAAGTGTAGGCGGCGATCGATGAGGCGGTGGCGGGGTTGGTAGTCTTGGATCCGTGGGGCGCGGAGGACGTCGAGGGGTTGGAGAGATTGGGTCTCAAAGCTGACCTGAGTGTCTGTATTGGCCTCGATCACCCAAGTGCCCGTGAATCGGCGGGCGGCGGGTAGTTCCAGACGTGGAAGACTGGCCTTCAACGTTTGTTCGGCAGCGGTGGTGACTTGTGCGGGTAAGCTGAGACGGAAGCGCATCGGCTGGCGACCGATGCTTTCCTGACGGAGGGTGTAGGTCCATAGGCCTGTGGATTCTTCCAACTGCTGCTCACCGATGAGTGCGGAGGTCAGCCGAAAGAGCTTAGCTTCAGTGACAGGAAGCTTTAACTGAAAACGACGTAGCGGCGCGCCGCTGATATCCAGTGTGATCTGGCCCTCGATCTCGACAGTGCGCGCACGTGGTAGAGCGTAGGCGGTGATCTCAGCAGAAAAGACCGGCTCAGCACGCTCCACTTCAAAGCTGAGCTTCCAATCGCGCAAACCAAACCAAGCCATGCGCCCTTTCACCGGGGCAAGCTTGGCATCACGATCTTCAAGCCCAGTGCTTTCCTTCAAGGCAACGCGCCAGGCATCATTGAAAGCAAGGGCGCTATAGCCTGCGATCTTGGTGGCTTCGGGGATGCTGATAGACGTGATGCTCAACAGTTCAGGAATGCGTGCGCCACTCCAAGCTTTCAGGAGCTTTTTTCGCGAATGGACATCGACGAGGACTGCGGCTTTTGGCGTGACTCCTTCGGGGAAACGAAGCTCCAGTGTGCGGTCGAGGCGTTTCCACTCAAAGCCTTTAGCGGCGCTTTGAATGCGGATAAACTCCTCCCCATCGGGCAGGGTCAGACGCAACTCATGGATGGGTCGATCTGTCCGCAGATTGAGTGTGCGAGTAACACTCAGGCTGTCTTTATCCAGCGCAAGCAGGGTATCCGCATCCACTTCGAGGCGCGCTTTGGCCAGGCGAGCTTGGAGCACTGGAAGCGCCTCCAATGGGGCACTCAGCACTTTGGCTTGGAGCTGTGGATTGAACGTGAGCTCTTGGCCTGAGGCAGCAAGCAGTTCCAGGCCTTCTGAATGAGTTACCTGAACGCTGGCTTTGGTCGGACTGGGCAAAAAGACTTGCGGGATCAGGATAGCTTTAACATCGGCCTGCAACCCAGAACGCAGATGAAGAGTGAACTGACTGGTAGCTGCATTCGCAGAAAGTGTGAGATGCAGCTGATCAGACTCCTGATGCCAGCGGAGGACTTCTGCTCCAAGGACTGAAGTGACTTCGGCACTTGCGCTAAGCTTGAGTGAAAGGTTACGCTCTTGGGCCAATTGACCCGCAGGATGTAAGAAGACCTGCTGCTGGGTGAGGACTTCTGTTTCGCTTAGCTGGGTCGTGAGCGAACTGCTATCCCCAAAGCTTGGCAGATCCGTGGAGATGCCCAGTCCGGTGCTGGTCCAACGAGCTACGGCGCTAACGGGGATCGGCCAGCTCTTGCTGTTCTTGGCGTATTTTTCAGCGATGTTAAACACGGTGTTTTTCACCAAGGGAAGCCTGACTTTCTGAGTGTCCAGGGTTTGAAAAGGACTGCTATTCAGAAGCTGTAAATCGCTGGGTAAATCCAGATCGAGATAACCCGTGATGCCACTTCCGCAGAGGTACAGCTCATGCCAACCTGTGCTGTGATTGTGCTTGAGATGCAGCTCAGATTCAAAGGTGAGTGTGTGTCTGCCTTCACCTTTGACATGAAGATGCAAAGTGCGCGGCACGGAGAAGATCGGTGACTCGGTGAGTAAGACACCACCGTCTGGACTTAGCGAAACGAGGGTCTGCCCTGAAGCCTTGGCAGACAGCAGCGGCAGATGCCAGGGGATATCAAGCTGCGCCCAGTCGGCACTGGTGGAAAAGAGATTCAGCGTACCAGTCAGGCGAATGGTTTCTGCCAATGGATCTAGTTTGCCACTCAGCTGAAGGCCTTCGACAGCAAGCGCAATGGGTGGCTTGTTTTTCAGATCTTCCGGCGGCTTCACTTTGCCAGCATCTCGGATCAGCGTGTCGTATTGTTCCGAGGAAAGCAGGACGGCATTGGGATGCTCTTTGAGGACTTGGTTCAAATGCTCAGAGGGAACCCAGAGTTCTTTGCGGGAGGGCTCATTCGCTGCTATGGAGAATGCAGTAAGAAAGGCCAGTGCCGCGATCAGTCGCGAGCCGCGCCTTGGAATGCGGCAGCCTGCTGCCGCTTTTCGGAGGCAGCCCGCTGCCGGCGGAGTCCCCAGTGCCACGAAAGCGGAATTGATCGGCGGAAGCAGATCCGAGGTAGCCGTCGGCAGCAGGCTGCCTGAATAAAGCGGCAGCAGGCTGCCGCACTCCAAGGTCTTCGACGGGCTCATGGCTGGTCAGAGGTGGTTGGGGTGACGGGGACTGGTGGCACGATGGCCGCCATTGGCTTACGCTTGAAGATAGCCTTCGCGACACTAAGAGAGCCCAGCGAAAACCACAGGCCCGCTATCGCACCGACTCCGAGCATGATGGAAAGAGCCACGGGAATATTGGCTGGGCCGAGAAGACCTGTGAGTAGAAGAGAGCCCACACCACCGAGCGTGAGGTAGAGCATCTTTGTCTGCAAAGGAGCTTTCCACAGTTTCAGACCGACTAAGAGTGCGATCAGAAAAGCCAGCGCGTTCCAGAAGTAGCTGACTTTCTTGCCACGGAACCCGAGTGTGATGTCAGCGGGTGCTCCAAGGCGGCGCAGTGTTTCCAGATGGCCCTGCTGCGGCACTTGCAGACCATAAAGCGTGCGTAGGTCCTGCGGCACACTGGGTGGATCACGCCAGACGCTGCGTTCCAAGGCGCTTAAATTGGGGCCAAAGGCTGGCAGCAAGGGATCGATGACACGGCGCACGCTACCCCAGCCACGCTCGCTGGCAATCCGAGTGAGCGGCCCTGCAAAGCTGGTGTAGTGCCACTGATCAGGCAGGTACAGACGGTGCCTGGTCTCTAGCACACCGACATCTGCCAGCGTAGGCGGTGGAACATCCAGGCTGCCCGACCAGCCAAGTTTTTCACCTGGCGCAGGACTCGGCACCTCATAGACGAAGCGCACAGGAATG
>JAPLUM010000693.1 GCA_026397605.1 Verrucomicrobiota bacterium
AAACCAAGGGGGGACCGAAGCTCACTTCCATGTTCAATGAAGGACGCAAGCGCCTCGCTAATACCAAACGCGAGCTGTTTGTTGAAGCTGCGCCGAGCCTGCTCAAGCTACACCAGGGAGACATGGGCAACTGCTTTTCTTTGGCACCACTCGGCTGCATGCTGAGTCGAAATCCCGCGCAGGTGAAAGCCATGTTCAAGGAAAACGATGATGGCACGTACGAGGTGAAGATTGGCAAGGAAATTGTCCGCGTAGCTGCGCCAACCGATGCTGAGATCGCGCTGTCATCAAGCAATGAATCCACAGGACTATGGTCGAACGTGTATGAGAAAGCTGCTGGCATGGCGCGCAATGAACTGCGTGCGGAAAAAGATCGCGTCACGACACCGCTGGATGCCATCGCACGCGGTGGTTCAGCTGGCACGATGCTGGCCTTCATCACCGGCAATGAGATGGAACGCTTCACACTGAAGTGGGCCAAGGACAAAAAGACCACACCTGAAGAAACCCAGTCCAAACTCAAAGAACTTCGCAGCAAACTCACCGCTGCCTTTGCCGAGCGCCGCTGTGTGACTACAGGCACTCTGAGTCCCACCGTGCCCGGTATGCGTGGTGGTCATGCCTACGGCGTGGTCGGATACAATGCCGCCACCGACGAAATTAAAACTTGGGACCCTCATGGAGACAGCTTCAAGCCTAAAGGCACACCAAGTCCCGAGACTGGCTACCCACGCCAAGATGGCCTCTGCGAAATGCCGATGATTGTCTTCGTGAAACAGTTCTCGGGTTTGGCGTTTGAGCTGTTGGAGTGAAGATCTGCTTTCGTACCTTTGACTCGTAGTTGAGGGTTACCCCTTCCTAATTGATTCGACTGGCTATTGAATCAAGGATTACACGGCGGTTCCCCAACGCTTCTGCAAAAACCGCTCCCATGGAGAGAAGAGCACTTTATCCGCCGCGAGGCCGATGAGGACAATGACGAGCATGATGCCAATGACTTGATCCATGGCGTTCAACTCACGGCCAAAGTGCAGTAAGTGGCCGAGGCCATAGCCGGTGAGTAGGGTAACGTAGATCTCGGCTGCCATGAGTGAACGCCAAGCAAAGGCCCAGCCTTGTTTCATGCCGCCTACAACAAAGGGAAGTGAGGCGGGTAAGATGACTTTGATCAATGTATGCAAGCCTGAACTGCCCATGGTGCGGGCGGCGCGGACGTAGATCGGCGGCAGGCTGCGTGCGCCGTTGTCCACGGCGATCAGCACAGACCATAACGTGCCCATGATGACGACGAAAAGCATGGCTGCTTCACTTTGACCGAACCACAACAAGGCCAGAGGCACCCAGCAGACGCTCGGCAGGGTCTGCAAGCCGAGGGCTAGCACGCCAATCGTATCGCTAAGATACTTCGAGCGCGCCGTGGCAAGACCCAGCGGCAGGCCGATGATGCAGCCGATGAAGTAACCGAGCAGGAGGCGCTTCATCGTGACCCATGAACCTTCGATTAATGAACCGTCCATGATGGCAGCCC
The DNA here is from genome assembly GCA_026397605.1 of Verrucomicrobiota bacterium. GTDB lineage: Bacteria > Verrucomicrobiota > Verrucomicrobiia > Verrucomicrobiales > Verrucomicrobiaceae > Prosthecobacter. The sequence goes on from JAPLUM010000693.1 coordinate 1,529, forward strand.
ATAGATAGCGGGCCACATCCAGCGGTGAAGGCAGCAACACAGGCGACCAGATTTCAGCAGAAACCAGCGCCTGCCAAAGGATGACCAGCGATACAAAAAAGAGGATGGCAACGAGGCTGCGTTTCATTCGGCTGAGAGAGATTGACTGTTATGCTGTTTCAGAGCGCGAGTGATGAGCGTGGCCTGCTCGGCAAGTTCCACGCTATTGATGTCGCGTGGGCGCGGCAGCTTGATGTGAAACTGTTCGCGGATACGCCCTGGATTGGGCGAAAAAAGTACGACTCGGTCGCCAAGACAGACGGCTTCACGAACATTGTGCGTGACAAAGATAATGGTCTTTTTCCGCTTGGCCCAAATGTCCTGAAGATCCGCATACAACTGCTCGCGGGTCATGGCATCCAGAGCAGCAAAAGGTTCGTCCATGCAAAGGATGCGCGGATTGGGTGCCAGCGCACGAGCCAACGCGACACGCTGTTTCATGCCGCCTGAGAGTTCGTGGACGTTTGCGTGGATGAAGCGTCCGAGGCCAACGAGCTGGAGGTAATACTTCGCGATGTCGATACGCTCAGCCTTGTTTAAATTTGGCTTGAGCTGAAGACCGAAGAGCACATTCCCAAGCACATCCAGCCATGGAAACAAAGCATGCTCCTGAAACATGACACCACGCTCACGACCGGTGCCGATGATGGGTTGGCCATCGCTCGAAAGAGTGCCACTCTCAGGGGTATCAAGTCCGGCGATAAGATTAAGCAGTGTGCTCTTTCCGCACCCACTGGGCCCCACAAGGCAGACAAACTCCCCCTCATTCACGGTGAGGCTGACATCATCAAGAGCCTTCAACCAGCCGCTTTGGCTTTTAAAGGACTTCGTGACGTGATCAACGACAAGCTTGGATGGAGGGGGATTGATTAATTCAGCAGCAGAACTCATGGAAATGAAATAGAAGAAAGTGGCATCTCGATGGAAATTTGCCCTCAAACGAGGGAACCAATTTTTGAGATTTGTTTACTTTCACACCTCCGGGGGTCCGGTCAGAGTTTCAGACGGTAGAACGATTAGCAATTATATCCCATCTCGCAAGTAGGAATTTGCTTCTTCTATGTTAGCGACCACAAGCTGTCACACACGTCTTCGCCTAAAGACGAATGTCAGAAGTCCAAACTGTATCAGCACGGCTCGCCCTGGCTCAGGGACGACGATAGCGACAGTGCCGAGCGTGTAGAGGTTGCTGGTGTTCAAGCTGGCTCCGCTGGGAAGATTCAAATCGGAATAGTCCACACTGAAACTACCAGAGCTTCCTGTCAGACCGGCCCAGTCGAAGAGTTTAAACACATCGCCATCGGCCCAAGCCGTGAGGTTGTTTGGATTCGTGAGCTTCAGAGTGGCACCAGAAAGGATGCTCAACGTGCCGAAGAGTTTGAGTTGATCGGCTGCACTGGCATTGGCGGAGTTGTCACCAACTCCGGCACCCGTAAACAGATCGAGATGAAGAATACTCGTTGTACCAAAGATGGTGCTACCGATGCCGGAGGTCGTGAGATCGAGATTGGCCGCTACTGTGGCTCCTGGATCTCCGACAACAAGCCCGCCATTGATGGTGATCGTATTGTCCGTGCCAGCATTGATGAAGCCCGTGCCAGCAAGCGTACTGGTCGAATCAATGGTCACATTGCCTGTGCCCGTAGCTGAACTGGTAGCCAGCGTGTTAGAGACGATGAGCGTACTGCTATTTTGAACGACGGTGGGGCTGACGTAGCTGTTATTGTTATGCGTGAGGCGCACAGTGGCGTTATCGATGGTGAGCGGGCTAGTGGTCGTAGCGCCTGTGATGCGTCCACTGATATTAAAACTGCCGCCGGAATAAGTGATCGGTCGTGCTCCACGAGCCTGTGCAGCTGAAAGTGTGAGGATGGAGCCACCAGTGTTAGAGATCGTTGCTCCACCTGTTCCATTGACGGTGATCCCACGAGCCAGTGTAGCATTCGAAGTGCCTGTGTATTCAAGAGTACCGAGCGTCGTGCTGCCAATGAGAAGGGCTGTCGCCGCGGAGCCTAGCGGCTGAGCCGTGCCGTTGGCCGCGATGACGTTTATTTGTAGTGTGCCTGCATTGACGATGACGCCAGTTGAGTTTCCACTGGTGCCGGTAGCCGAATCAAAAATGATGCTCTGTGGACCTGTGGCACTCGCGTGTGGTGTGATCGTTCCATTTAGCGCAAGACTGCCTGCGTTGACCTTGATGCGTGTGTTGCCCCCGCCAAAGCCGCCCGTGGTGGGTGAGATGCTGCCTGCGATGCTATTGTTCCCAGCGACATTGAGCAGTGCTGGATTGTTCGCGTTGTCATTGCTGGTGATGAAGCTGTAATCAGCAGGCAAACTCAGATCACCTCCTGTGCCATCGAGACGAAGCGTGGGCGCATTCGTGCTGCCGCTGATGGTGATGGACTTCGCACCAAGACCGAGTGCTGTCGATTTGGTGATAATGATGGCTCCACCATTGATGTTCACGTCTCCGGTAAAGGTATTGCCGGCATTGCTGAGTGTCAGCGCACCAGCGCCTAGTTTAGTCAGAGCGAGGTTGTTTTCGTTTGCACCAATACCACCCAACAAGCCGCCATAGGTCACGACTGCGCCATTGTTTAGGGTCAATGTGGAAACGGTACTGTGACCACCCACGATGGCATTGGCTGTGCCGCTACCCGCGGTCGAGATCGAGGCAAAAGTCTGCGCACTCGGCGTTGTGGTGTCACCAAGTTGAAGAATGCCAGTGGCGGCGTTTTGTCCGAGAAGCAAGGAGCTCCCAGCAGCCAGACGACCATCGCCTCCACTCAGCACCACTTTCCCGCCGTTGACTCGAGTGGTGCCCGTGTAGGAGTTCGCCGCCGTGAAGGTGAGTGTACCCGCTCCTGTCTTCGTGATAGACGCACTGGCGGTGGCACCTGTTTGAATCGGCGTCGCAAGTGTCACATTGTTTGCGCCTGTAGCAAACGTCGCGGTAACACCATCATCAATCTTTAACTGCGAGGAGATGTCCTGCGTATTCCCAGCGCTCCAACCAAGCGTAGCATTGGCGGTGAATGCTACGAGATTGCTACCCAGCGATCCATTGGCAAAGTTCAGCGTGCCTGCACTCAGATTGATGCCGCCAGTGAGCGTATTCGCCGAATTGCTGAGGGTGAGATTGCCCGCGCCTGTCTTCGTGAAACCCTGTGTGCCACCGATTAATGCCGAGACAGTGGTGATTTGATTCACAACTTGGATCACTGGCGTGCCGCTGCTCGTAGCAAGCGTGAGTGTCCACGGGCCGCCTGCGCCGTTGGCGAGCGTCCAGTTGTTCGATGCGGTGGTAGCATCGCCAAAGATCAACGAACCGATAATGCGGTTAGCCCCGAGATTCACGGTGCGAGTCGCCGTGATGTCCAGTGTGCTAAAATCGGCGATCGCATCCGTGCCGTCGGCGATGCTGCTGCCAGACCAATTGGAAGCCGTACTCCAAGTGGAATTAGTGCTAGCATTGATCCAAGTGCCGTTGGTTTGTGCATGGGCGAAAGAAATGCTGAAGGCTACAATTAGCTCAGCGATGAGAGTCGTTTTCATTGAGGGTGACGTGGGGGGAGCCGCGCCACCCGTGGCCGGGTAGGTGAAGAGGTCGGAAAAGAAGAAAACCTTCCCTGGATAGGGATCAGCAGGAAGAGCTGACCGTGTGGCCTCGCTGCAAAGGAAAGTTGTTTGAGGCTGCCAAGCCTCAGAGATTCGCCGCGTAAGCTTGCAACTCGCGATACTCAGCGAGAATGCGTTTCACGGCAGCGATGGTGGCTTTGACCTGAAGTGACATAGGCGCGAGCGCTGGTGTCTCAAACACGATCTCCAGCGCGCGCGGTCTCTGCTCAGGCGGCGCACTGAGGATACCGAGATAACCTTCTTTAATGATGCCATGTCCGGCAAGAAAACCGTCGATGACATGGCGCTCATCGCGCGGCAGATACTCGCCGGCGGCCTGCAAGGCTGGCTCCAAAAGATGCTCGCTGAGCAAGGCACCACTCACGAAGCCATAGCAGCCATCCGAGGTGTCATCAGAATGCAGCGAGATGATGCCATCGTATTTTTCACGACGCAGCTCGCCCTCCAGATAGACCACTTCGGGCTCAATGGAACCAAACCAAAACTCACGGTTCAAATCAAGGCCGCTGTGGCTATGACGTGTGCCGAGATTGCGACCTGAAGGATTGCAGATGGGATAAAAGTGCAGTTCATAGTCTTGCAGTTCTTCTGGCTTTTCAGCAGCCCAGCGGATCAGCTCTTGAGTAGCCAGTGTGCCGGCCTCTTCATCACCGTGGATACCCGCGAAGACGCCGATCTTAATGCCGTATCCTGGCTTCAGTGGCTTACTGACGATCTTCGGAATGAAGAGGCCATGAGCAGGTGGCTTGAGGGCGCTCATCTGACGAGACGAGTGCCTCGCGGTGACGCAATGGTCAGCGAGACTCCGTCCAGTGAAATGAAGATCAGGCGAGAGCGTCATGGCATCATGGATTAACTTGGTTGCGTGCTAGGTCCGCTAAAGCGGTTGAGAGGTAACGCTCACCGGTGCTGCAACCAATGGTGACGATAAGCTTGCCTTTGTTTTCAGGACGAGCGGCGACTTGCAGGGCAGCCCAAACGTTGGCACCGGTGGAGATGCCGACAAGCAAGCCCTCCTCCTTGGCTAGGCGTTGCGCCGTGGAGATAGCGTCTTCATTGGTGACGCGGATCACTTCATCGAGCAGCGCTAAGTTGAGGTTCTTCGGCACAAAGCCAGCTCCTGTGCCCTGAATCTTGTGCGGGCCTGGAATCACAGGTTCTCCTGCGAGGGTCTGCGTGATCACTGGCGAAGCGGCTGGCTCAACTGCGATGGCTTGAAACCCAGAGCGACGTGATTTGATCACCTCTGGCACTCCCGTGATCGTGCCGCCTGTGCCGACAGCCGAGACGAAGATGTCTACACCGCCATCGGTGTCTGCCCAAATTTCTTCAGCCGTCGTGAGACGATGTACTTCTGGATTGGCTGGATTGTTAAACTGCTGTGGCATCCACGCATTGGGCGCTGCCGCGAGGAGTTCTTCCGCTTTGGCAATCGCCCCCTTCATCCCTTGCGGTCCAGGCGTGAGCACGAGATTTGCGCCAAGCAGTGCCAAAAGCGTGCGGCGCTCCAAACTCATGGTTTCAGGCATGGTCAGAGTGAGCTTGTAACCACGAGCGGCAGCGATGAAAGCAAGAGCAATCCCCGTATTGCCTGAGGTTGGTTCAATGATTTCACCACCGGGCTTGAGCTGACCAGACGCCTCAGCGGCATCGATCATGGCTCGACCGATACGGTCCTTCACACTGCCAAGTGGGTTTTTAAACTCGCCTTTCAGCGCGATGGTAGCTGGCAGACCCGAAGCGATTCGATTCAATCGCACAAGCGGCGTGTTTCCGACGGTTTCAACGATGTTAGGATAATAGGCCATAAAGGTTTCAGGTTCGTTGTTAGAGTTTAGGGAAAAGCTGATCCAAGGCTGGGATCTCTTTCAAGAAGCCGGCTTTCTGAGCGCTGATGACCATCTTGTCGAGCGAGGCGCGGGAGACTTCATCGGTGATGACAATGCGGCTCAGGGCTTTGTCGATGAGTTCATCCTTCGGTGTGGCTTTCATCAACTCAGTGAGTTCAGCTTTGATGAGAACCTTGGCTTCAGCAGGATGGTCTTTGATCCATTGGGTGAGTTCTTTGTGTGCGGCGACGAGCTTCTTTGCCAAATCGGGCTGCTCTTTGACAAAAGCGGCGCTGCTGGCGAGTAAGGTCACGTTGGTCTCACGATCATCGACAAGGATCTGCGCACCGACTTCGAGTTCTAGACGTGTGGTCCAGGGCTCGGGTGTCCACGAAGCATCCAGTTCTCCGCGTTGAAAGAGCGCAAGCTGATCCGCATTTGCAGTCGGCAAGATGAACACATCACCTCCGGTCTGCGTGATTTTAAAGCCATTGTCAGCAAGGTAGGCGCGAAGCTGCACGTCCTGCGTGTTGCCCAGTTGCGGCGTGGCAATTTTTTTACCTTTCAGGTCAGCAGCCGTCTTGATGTTTGCACCGGGGCGAACGACCAGCGCGCTGCCGCCATTCGCAGCTCCCGCAAGCACACGTAGTTCGGTGCCTTTCGATTTCGAGTAGGCATTCAGAACAGGGCTAGGACCGATGTAAGTGACATCCAGCGCGCGGGCAAAGATGGCCTCTGTTGCGGAAGGACCAGCATTGTAGATGAACCAGTCGATGTTGGCCCCGAGTCGCTGCTCATACCAGCCTTTACCCTGACGAGAGAGTTGATGAGCGACCAGCGCTTGAACGTGTGTGATGTTCGGAAAGTGGCCAAAGCGAATCGTCGGCTTGCCGTTGGCAGCAGGCTCCTGTTTACCGCACGAGACGAGCATGGAGGCGGCAAAAAGGGTGGTGAGGAAATAACGTGTTTTCATGATGAGGTAGAATTGGAATTGAAAAAATTTGGTGTGCTAAAAGAGAGCGATATTGAGTTCGAGATAAGCAAAATCCGTGTCGCCAGGGCGGACGGCATTGCGGGTGAATTCACCCGCAGTGAAGTGTGCGTAACCGAGGATGGCTTCGATCTTTTTGCTGAGTTGCCAGCGCGCACGGATGTCGAACTCGTGGCCAATGCTGCTGCCGCTTTGGCCTTTTTTATCACGAGCATTTTCAGCTCCAGCAAAACGGTCGGTGTTGCTAGCAAGATGATACCAGCTGTACCCAAAATCGATGCGCAGTTTATCTGTGGGCGTCAGTTCCACGCGCAGTTTCGGAGTGCTGATGTTCTCATAAACAATGTAATCATTGGCTGACCATGGGCGACCAAAGCCATAGAAGCGCTCAAAGCGGTTGTCGGTGTTGTCGTTCGGGTTTTTGTCACCGCTGGCATAGCCGTAAAAGGCGCTGAGGCGTGGCTTCCAGGGTTGATCAAAGCGGTAACCGACTTCTGCCGTGCCACCCCAGGCATCGACATTCTGCGTGCCGTTGTGGCCGAATTGTTTGATGACGGAAACATCGTAGTCGAAACCCGTTTTCCCCACGGTGCCATAAGCCCGGATACCGGGTGAATGCACGGTGCGGTCCGTTGCTGTTGCCGTCTGGCTGGGATCAAGTGCAAGGTAGAAGGGCTCTAGAGTGACGATGTCTGACCATCCGCGCCAGTGGCCGATGAGGCCATAAACCCAGCGACCTTCGATGGGTTCGTCCCAACGAAACAGTTCGCGTTCCAAAGGCTGAACAGCGAGGAGATCGAGACTCCAGTCATTCGAGTCTTGGCCGATAGCTCCACGAAAACCAAGAAAGGTGTTCGCCGTATTCCGCCACTGATTGTTTCCGAGCAGACGGCGGTCAAGAAACTCGAAGTTCTGGATACCGTAGCGCAAGCTGATGGGGCGTTTGTTACCTTGAGGATCGGGAGCGAGAAGATCATCGAAGAAGAGCTCAGCCTGAAGTCGAATGAGTTCGAACTCATTAAAGTCGCGGTTATCTCGTTCGTAGTTGCCATTGTAGCGGCGAGAATCTTGCAGCTCGATGGCGAAGCGGAATGGATCGAGCAGATCATGGATACCGAGATAAGCCCGAGTGCGGTGAAGTAGAGGCTCGTCTAGGCCGCCAGTGGCACGGCGGATGTCATCGTCTCGATATTCGGCACGGAATCGGTAATCGAGACCGATGTCTAGCCAGCTAAGATCCCGAAGGAAGTCGATATCTGTCTCCTGTGCATGGCGCGCATACTTTGGCAAGTCTGGGTCACGGGTGGTGCTGTAGCTTTGCGGCGGCTTATAATAGGACACGCTCTTCTTCTCCGGTTCAGCGGCGAAGAGGGCGATGGATGAGGCGAGGGTGAATAGAATACTGAATGAATAGGATTTCATGAGTGTCTTGCGGAGCGTCGGCGTCCGGTGGTCCGGTCGGCGTCGGCAAGAGAGGATGTTTGAGCTTCCACGAGGTCGTGGTGAGCGGCGTTCTGGGATGCAAAAAGAGACTAATCCGTCAGCGGAGTGCTGGGAGTCGGGAGAGCGCCTGCGGGTGTGCCGCTCGGCTGCCTTTCCGCTCTCGAACACCTCCGGTGGACCGGTCAGTCTCGAAATGCGCTGCGGCATGTAAGGCCGCTCAGAACTGGAATAAGATTACTTTTTGGTAGGTGGAATCGTGGGATCGCTCGGCAGACGAGTTTTCTCCGTGCTCTCCACTTGGGTCACGCGACCTTCATGGACGACGATTTGCACGGAGCCGAAGCGCATAGCTTCAACTCGTTGCCGCACGATCTCGAGCCACGATTCGGCGGTGGGTTCTGTGTTGGTATTCTGGCTCATGGGGAAATCGGAAATCATTTGGCGGGACTGAGAGTCAGGAGCGCTGCCAGGAATCCATCGGCAGGGTCTGCGTGGCGTGTTGTCGTTTTTTTAGCGACCTTCGAGTTAGCTTTTAACTTCTCTTCTCTCTCCTCTTTACGCATCGTCACTTCGACGACGTGTTCGAGTGTGTAACGGTCAAGGATGCCTGCCAACGCATTGCGCACGTCGATCATTAACATTCTCAAACCGCAGTGCTCCTCATCTGGACAGGAACACTTTTCATACTCTGTCTCAGAGGCGCATCCGATCGGTGCCAGCTTGCCATCAATCTGACGGACGATCTCGCCCATCTTAATGCTCTTCATCGGACGGGCCAGCATGACGCCGCCGAACTTGCCGCGCTTACTTTGAACGAAACCTGCCTGCCGAAGCTCGGCCAGGATGTTCTCCAAGAACTTATACGGTAACTTTTCGCTCTCTGCCAAACTCGACACAGACACGACATCCGCGCCCTTGCGCTCGGCAATGCCGAGTCGGATCAGGGTGCGTAGAGCGTATTCGCCGCGTTTGGTGAGCTTCATGTTTAAATCCTATCAATTAAAACAACACTTGGCAAGTAGGAATTAAAAAATGTCTTCGTGAAGCAGTTCTCGGGTTTGGCGTTTGAATTGCTTGAGTGAGATTGCGCGTATGCCACCCAGGTGGTGAAAAGTTGTTTCGTCCGTCTCTGATTTCCTTGCTGATTTTGACACGTTTATGCATTAACGCAGTAGCCTACAGGTTTACTATTTTTAATAAAGCAACGAACGCCACCACAGCTTCGACGCGGAAGTTAGATTTGCAGACTACTCGACGCCCGAATCGGCTAAAGCCTTAACTCCAACCCCACACTTTGCCCACTCAAGAACTTGAGTGTGAGAAGCTGGGTTTCGTTGATTAGCGAATTCTGCTTGGTGGTAGGTGGTCCTAATTTGGTAAGCAATCCGCTAAGCATGTGTGTCGTGCAAATCAAAGCCTGAGATCAACTTCGCACCTCACCAATTTTGGCGAGGGTAGGAGTGCCTGTGTTGGCAAGATACCTGCTTTGAAACTTTGTCTCACCCTCTTTACCCCCCAATACCCCAAAAAACCCAAACAGCTTCGCCAGTCCAACCAATGACGTTGCTGATGCTGATTGAGTTATGAAAAAATCCCTCTACGAGAAATCTGCTTCCCATCTTACCTGGCTGCTGAGCTTGGTGGGTTATTGCCTCTTCCTTGGCATCGCCTCGGCGCAGACAAATCTCTTTTGGGATCAAAACGGCTCCACCGCTGGCACGGGTGGCACGGGCAATTGGAGCACCTCCAACGCTTGGCGTTCGGTCAGCGATACGGGTACGCTGCAAAACTGGGACAACGCCGGCACCTCAACCGCCAATCTTGGCGGTACGGCAGGAACGCTGACCATCGACACCTCGCTCTCCAGCGGGGTGACCATGGCGGCGCTGAATGTTAATACCAGCGGCTACACGATTACCTCCGCGAGCGGAAACAGGCCTCTGAATGTGGCGAGCGCGGTGACGCTGGCGAACAATGTCGGGCTGACGTTCAACATGGCTTCGACCGGGCCGTCCTGGGGCCTGGGGACGATCTCCTTTGGCACAGGCTCCACCTTGACCGTGCAGGGCAATGGCAACACCACTGGCAGCAATCGGGTGAATCTGACCACGAGCAGCACCATCACCGGCGGCAGCATTGTACTGGCGGGCACCGGGGTAGGACCGACCGGCTTCGCCGCCTCATCAACGCCGGCAATCTCCGTGACGCTGAACACGAACATCCTGAACAATAGCGCCACCTCCGCCACCATGCTCGGTGCTAACAACAGCAACACACTGAGCTACGGCGGCGTGGTCAGCGGCAGCGCCCGGATGCAAATCTCCGCCGGTGCGACCACTGGTGCCGGCACTGTGATCCTGACGAATAACAACACCTACACTGGCGACACTTTCTTGAATCACTCCGCGTCCGGCGTCTTGCGCCTCGGCATCGCTGATGCACTGCCGACGTCCACCGCCCTCTTTCTGGCACAGAGCGCTGGCGGCGGATCGGTGGATACGGGCGGCACAATGGACCTCGCAGGCTTCAATCAAACGCTGGCGGGAGTCGATGGCGCGGGCCGGGGCATTGTAAACACCGGTGCCGCGGCCACTTTGACCCTCGGTGGCAGCGGTAGCTACACGCTCACCTCCCAGATCGGCATTCCCACGAGCACCACGAACCTTACTGGCGCAAACAACAACATCACAGTCATCAAAAACGGTAGCGGCACGCAGACACTCTCTGGTGCGAAAGGCTTCACGGGCGGTCTTTACATCAACAGCGGTACGCTGCGCGTCACCGGCTCCGTGGCGGCGCTCGGTGGGCTGCCTGGCGTGGCGACGCCGATGGTGTTTCTGCGAGGCGGCACCCTGGTGGCAGATGCTACATCGGCTTCACTCGACTCCGATAGCCTGCGCAGTTTTGAAGTCGGCCCCATCAGTGGCTCCGGCTCGGCGACGATCCAGGTGGACGGAGCGAACAGCTTCATCCTCCGCGGCAACATCGCCGATACGACCGGAGGCAGTGGACGTATCATCAAGACTGGCACCGGCATTCTGCGCCTGCAATCCAATGCCAAGACCTTCACTGGCGGCATCACCATCCAGCAGGGCACCCTCAGCGTAGGTATTGATGACCGGCTCGGAGCAGTCCCCGTGACGGCCTCGCCGGGAAATCTCATCATCGATGGCGGCACCTTGCTCATCACTGGCAGCTTCACTCTAAATGCCAATCGAGGCGTGGCGATCGGCCCTACCACGGGTTCCGGCAGCGGCAGGATCAGCGTCGATACTGGTGTCGAATTGGTTTATGACGGTCTTATCGCCAACAATGGCAGCGGCATTGGCACGCTCGTGAAGACCGGCCCGGGCACCCTGCGCCTCCAAACCTCCGCGAACACCTTTTCGGGCGGTCTTCAGGTGCTTGAGGGGGATGTGAGCGTAGGCAATGAAACACGTCTCGGGGCTGCACCCGGCACACCTACCCCCGGCCACCTCCTGCTCAACGGCGGAGGCCTGACCATCACGTCCGATGTGACGCTCAATGCTAACCGCGGCATCGCGCTCGGGCCGAATACCGGCACAGGTACTGGCACCATCAACGTCACCACCACGAACACGCTCATTTACGAAGGCATCATCGCCAACAATCCAGGCGGTACCGGCAGGCTAGTGAAGACCGGCACCGGCACGCTGCGGCTGCAAAACAGTTCCAACACCTTCTCCGCTGGTCTCACGGTAGAAGGCGGCCTCGTCAGTTTCGCCCTGGAGGACCGCATCGGCGCTGTGCCCGGCTCCGCCACGCCTGGCAGCATCATTTTAAATGGCGGCGGCCTGCGTCTCACGAACAATAATCTCACGGTGAACGCCAATCGCGGCATCGCCCTCGGCGCGGATGGAGGCACTGGCACCGGCGTGCTGAGCATCGCCACCGGCCTTACCATGACCTACAATGGCATTATCGCCAATAACGGCAGCGGCAGCGGCGCTTTGGACAAGCTGGATACTGGCACGCTGCGCCTCGGTGGAGCGAACACTTATACCGGCGGCACCACGCTTACCGGGGGCACGCTGCTGATCAATAACACCACCGGCTCCGGCACGGGCACGGGAGCGGTCAACACTTTGAGTGGGACGACCTTGGGCGGCACGGGCACGCTTTCACCCGGCAGCGGCAATAGCATCAGTATCGCAGGCAGCCTGGCTCCAGGCACCCCAACGACGAACAGCGGAGTCGGCACGTTGACGTTCACACCAGCTAGTGGCGATGCTACTTTCATGAGCCCGGCTACGAGCACGCTGGATTTTCAGCTTCTGACTCAAGGCCTGCACGGTTACTCTGCGACTTATAATCTAGATGGAACCCTGAGCACACTAACCGGCAGCTATGTGGGCGGTGGCAATGATCGGCTGATCTTCAACGGTGGATCGTCAGCCAATAAACTGGACTTCACCAATCTCGGCACGGCCAATTTTAACGTCACCTTTGGCAGTGGCTATACCCCAGCCGCGAATGATCTCTTTGATCTGCTCGACTGGACCAATCTCACAGGCATTGGCAATGGAAACTTGAATAATGAAGCCTCCGCCATCGCAGGTCTCACTCTTGCTCAGTTAGATCTTCCGACTCTCAGTGGTGGTCTCCTCTGGGATACCAGCTTCTGGACCAGTCATGGTGTGATTGGCATTGTGGTCGTTCCCGAACCAAGTCGAGTGCTAATGCTTGCTTTAGGTCTTTCCGCTTTAATCATGCGCCGCAGCCGCTGGTGAGGTTGAACCAAGAAGATTAGTCTTGTACGCTGCGCAGCCCCTCAAGTGGGTGAATCGTATGAGAGAGGCTTTTCATGAGTAGACCGCTTGAAAGCGATGATTTTAGTCGCGCTAAATGAAGTATTGATTTGCTGTCAGGCCCTCAGCCGTTTTACTCTGATGAAACTCCTTGCTCTATTCCAAATAGTTTAGTTTTGGAGTCACTTTTTAGCTCTTGTCGATCAGATGTCACTACTAGACTCGTTTCCTTCTCTTTCTAAGCCATTCTTCATCGGAGTGCTTTTCGCTTTTGTTTCCGGTGCTTCCATACATGGACAGACAGACGAGGGGCCGCCTGTTTTAGTTTTTAGTGAACAAAGTACGAAGTTAACGCAGGCATTGGATCTGCCAGTTGGTCATTACTCAGGCCTCCAGAGTCGCTTCATTTTAGAAACTGGTACGGCGGGGCGCGCTAGCTTGAGAGTTAGTGCTGGGACTTTGATCGAAAATGTTCACATTCTTGTGACAACGGGTAGCGATCTAACCATTCAAGGAGCCCTGCTGCGCTCTTGTGCGATCGAAGTACAACCAAAATGCTCGGTGCAAATCGAAAACTCTTGTCTGGAGAATTGTGATCTTCTTGGTCAGGGCGATCAGGTCAATGGGTTTGCCACTTGGAAATTCAAAAATTCGATCATCGCCAAAGGATCTTGCAGAGCTTCTATAGGTGCCCTTGGCATCGAAATGCAAGATTGCATCGTCATTGGCCACACAGCTTCAAAATTTAGTTTTAAGCCCGAATTAACCGCAGGTATTAGTTTGGTGGATATTGCCCGTGATCCACCGATCCGCTACACCCGATTCTTGGAGTGTGAAATTACACCGCTTCAACTTCATGCCATGACACACTGCACTTTTGAAAAGTGCGTCACCAAGGGTATAGAAACAATGAACGCCTCAGATTCTTCTACGAATAGCGTTACCCTGCAGGCGCGTTGGGTGCCAGCAAAACCCATGGCAACCCCATTGCCTCAAGTGATCGGAGGATCCGTCAACATGGCTGCCATGGGTTTCGATAGTAGTTCTGGCCAGCCGAATGCAAAACAGGTTAAGCTCAAGCAAACATTCGTGAATGGTCTCCTCGTCATGCCTTTAGCTACAGGTAAAGAAGCTGGACAGTCTTCTAAAATGAATTTAACGGCCCTTGAAGGCTATGGGAATGTACGGTTTAACCAGAACGTCGGAAGTGACATGATGAAGTCACTGCATGAGGTTCAAAAGTTCATGCGACTCCGACATGGTGATCTGCCGCAAACCACAGATTTTGAAATTTCCTTTGAAGATCAATTTTCTGATAAAGATGGCCCTTCAGCAGCTGTTGCCTGTGCTTTGTTAATTGAGTCCTCCCTCATGGGTAGGACCTGGGACTCTGCTTTTGCGGTCACTGGTGCTATGAACGCAGACGGCGCTGTGCAACCTATCGGAGGCGTTAGTGCTAAAGTCAGAGGTGCCACGAATGGTTCGTGCAAACGCATTGCCATTCCTATCAAAAATGAAAATGCAGTCACTGATCTTGTGGTCCAAGATGGACCCTTGGCAGTCATTAAGATTTGTGTCTTCACTATCAAAACGTTTGAAGAAGCAGAAGCTCTGGCCAATACCGAGCGCGCACCGAATTTAGCCCAGGCGATCGTGGAGTTTGAAATCATTCAGAGCGTGCTTCTACGAGATCCGCGGATGTTCAAGCAAATCCTGCGGACACCTCAAGCTGCCGCACGACTCGATGCCATCCTTCTAAAAGCGCCCAATTGTTTGTCAGCCAAGTTACTCCTCTCATTCGCACGTGGCACGCCCCCGACCAGCCTTTCTATTGGCGGTTCCTTGACCGCTGTTGATTCCAGTGCAGAAGCACTGGTCAAAGCCTCTCAAAATGCTGAAGGTATGGCTGCTAATACAAGCCTCAATGGGGATGAACTACGTTCGACGCTCAATGCGTTGAGAAACCTGCGCCCTAAACTAGATCGCCGCCTTTGGAGTTATGCGGACTCCCTTACTTACATCGGAGAAACCATCAGAGGCCAGATCCTCAATCCCGTTACGTCGGGTGCAAGGTACAATGACTACGTGAAAAATATCGATCGGGGGTGCGCTGCATTGAGATCTGCCAGAAACACCCTCAACAGCGACCCTCAGATTCTGGAAGAGCTCAGTTTCTGAAGACTCGAGAGAAAAGTCATCGACTTATTGGCATGAAGTCTCCGCACCTTGGCTGCCTTACGGACACAAAACTTCCCGCGCTGAAGCAGGCTGCGGATTCGTATGGTTCATATGAAATATTTACGTTATCCCGCGGTCAAAGTTACCCTGGCTCTTTGCATCGGAGCGCTGCCATTAGCATGGCTTGCAGATGGCCTGTCCTTTGAGGGGCCACGTCCTGAGGTTGGGCCATGGACCTTGTTGGTTTTAATGTCAGGCCCTCTGCTCGTTAGCGCGGCTCTTTCCCTAGCGGTCTTGCACTTGCCCGCAGTGGATACCGCCTCGCTTCGTCCCATCATTGTAGGAGCGTCTGGGCTGATGCTGGTTTTTTCGAGCGATGCTAAAGCTGCAGATGAACCCAGTATGATGAAGACAAATCTGATCACGGGATTTGACGACAAAGATGGTTTGGACTGGAAGGTGGTGAACGATGGAGTGATGGGCGGTCTCTCAGAGGGAAAGCTGACTCCAAACCAAGACGGTACAGTGATGTTTAATGGCATGCTGTCGCTGGAGAACAATGGTGGTTTTTCGTCCTTCCGCAGTGGGGCTGTGAATCTCGACCTCAGCAGCCGTCGCGGGCTGCTACTACGTGTGAAGGGAGATGGCCGCAAGTATCAGGTGAGACTCGCTACGGACGCTCTGTTTCGCGGTATGGAGGTCTCCTTCTCAGCCGAGTTCACCACCATCAAAGACCAGTGGATCGAAGTGAAGGTTCCCTTTGATTCATTCAAAGGCAGCTTCCGTGGTCTTGAGCTACCCAAGGAGCGACTGGATGCATCAAAGGTACGTCGCCTCGGGATTCTGGTAGGTGATAAAAAGCAGGGGCGCTTCGCGCTCGAACTCGACTTCATTCATACTTATAACGAAACTGCACCCAAGACATAAAACCGAAAAAATTGGAGTAGCCCAATAGGGACTCCGCGCAGCAAATCTGAAGCGCTTCAAAAACTGTGGATGGAGATGAAGCGCCAGTGGCTCCCTCATTCAGGCCCACCATTTCCCTTCACGCTTGTAGTTGGCAAAAGCGATAAGCTATTGAGCAGCAACCAATTCTTTGCGCGCTCCATTTTAAAGCCCCATCAACTCATCGAAATCGAAGGCGGCCACGAGTGGGATTGCTGGAAAAGAGGAATCGAGCTGCTGCTTTCCAAGTCGAAGGTCTGAATGCACATCTGCCAACCGATTGGTTTTGAGAATCTAAGGTTCATCTGGCCCTGAAGGGATGACGCGACTGCGGAAAAGCCATTTTCGATGGACGTCGTTTTTCATTACCAATGGCAAGGCAGGACTTACACCAGCCGCGAATACGGCGCACCTCCAGAGGCGGATTACAGCACTTTGAAAGCACGCAGAGAGGTTTGGCTCGCGGCCCAATCCCGCCACGAGACATTTTGTCGCATGAATCCTGAGATGCCTGCAGAAGCCGTCTTGGAGACCGATGGGATTCGGGCGGGCGGCATTTTTTGTGCAGTCGTGGGGGCCATGCTTTTGGCCACCATCGGTCAAGTTCTCTGGTTCAAACTGCACGGAGTTCGCGCAGAAGAACATGGCCTACGGCTGGCCTTGCCTTTCTTCCTCGTCATGAGTACTTTTGGGGTGGGATTCCTGTGGGGCGGTCTGGTTTTGCCAGCGTTAAAATTTTGCCAAGCAAAATCCTGGACCCAAACCAAAGCGGAAGTGATCTGGAGCACTGTCCGAGAGAACTCGGCAGGTAGAGGCAGGACCTATTATCCGGACATTTTTTACCGCTATACCATCAATGGCACGGTATATCTGTCCAATCACGGCAAGCTTTCTTCAGGCTTCTCCGAGGGCTATCAGGAAAGCCGCTGGATTGTCAACGCCCACCCGCCCGGCTCATGGATAGATTGCTACGTCAATCCCGCGGCTCCAGAAGTGGCCGCAAGAGATCGTGAGTGGAAATGGTCCAATTTGGCGGCCCTCTTCGGGCTGCCCTTTGCCCTGATAGGAGTCGGGGGGATCGGTTGTTACGCGCAGCAATTTTGGCGGAAAGCTTAACTCTAAGAAAAGTGAAAAGTTGCCTCGCAAATAGTGTAGGATCCATCTTCGAAAAAAGCCGCCTGAGCTCTCCAGCAAAAAAATGAAAAGTTGCCTGGCATCTTTTGTTACGCTGAACACTTCAAATATACTGAAAGCGTGGTGTCTGGAAGCGTCTCGCAGGCAAATGCGATCATGTTTAGAATGATAAGGAATTGGAGAAAGCTCTCCATTCTGCCCAAATAGGCACGTCCTAGCTCGTCGCGGGTAATCATCTGGAAAAAATGCCTGGCGTATAGTGCTCGTCTGCTAGGGATTTACTTTCGCGGGGTGGGGAGATGTTACGGCTGCGGGGGAGCAGCTGCGATCTTGGCGAGATTCGCTAGGCCCTCATCAAACTGGGTGCCTACCATCTTTTCCACGTTCAGCAGGAAGCTGAAGATTTTACCCACAAAGTCATCCTTTCCTGTCAGCTTCCATGTCACCAATGTGCCTGTGCCTGCTGGCTGGAAAGTGAACTCCGCGTCTGACTCACCCACAAAGGGCTCCAGGAAAATCAAGTGCATGCGGATGCGCTCGTTAGTCACACTCTCAGTGATTTCCTGACTGCCCTTGCCGACCTCGGCGTTTCCTTCCCAGCGCTGGATGGCTCCCTTTCCGCTCGGCGCACCCTCCTGGGTAATCTTTTGATTCGGGTCCATTTTTGCCCATGGAGACCAGGCCTTCCAGCGCTGGAAATCATTGACGTGGGTAAAGATAGATTCAGGAGCAGCCGCTATCGTAGCCGATCGGATGATGGTGTAGTCGGCAGGACGAGCTGCGATGAAACAAAGGAAGCCGATGACACTGAGAACGAGAAGGAGTAGAATCTTTTTGATCATAGGAGCGGGTCGCAGGAAACCGACTGGTGGTCAAATCTAAATTCCAAGGTCGTTCTCAGCATCGCCAAAGCGCCAGCCTGACCTGTTCATTACTTCCACTTTGCAAAGAAGGTCCTGCTTGTGCCCGGGCTATCTCTTGGCATATGCCAGTCTCCCATGCGTCTCATCTCTCTCACGGTCAAAAATTACCGTGCCCACCGCGAACAGCGCGTGGAGTTTGATGCTGAGCGCACGCTGATCGGCGGTCCGAATGAATCGGGCAAAAGCACGCTCATGGAGGCGGCGCACAGGGCGCTTTTTTTAAAGGCTAAAGGCAAGACGGAGCTGCATCAGAGCATGAACTCAATCACTCATCCAGGGCACCCAGAAGTGGAGCTGGAGTTCAGCCTGCACGATCAGCGCTACCACATTCATAAAATTTTTAGCGGCGCCAAGGGAGTCACCAAACTCACTCAATCCGGCGGTAAGACCTGGCAAGATATCGAGGCCGAGGAAACTCTGGCCACGCAGCTAGGCACTGAGCCCGTCGGAGGTTCCGGCGCTCATAAAATCCGCGCGCTCTGGGCTCACCTTTGGATCTGGCAGGGCGACTCTGGCGCCGATCCTGTGCAGCACGCTAACGCGGAGCGCAGCACTCTGATGCAGCGCCTGCAAACGCACGGCGGAGCTGCTGTGATGCAATCGGAGCTGGATGCACGCGTAATCGAGCTGATCTCCACCCAGGTGAACGAGCTCTTCACTCTGGCCGGAGAAGCCCGCGCAAACACGGAACTTTCGCGAGCAAAGACGGCTGAAAAAGAAGCGCTGGAAGCAGAAAGCAACGCCCACACCACTTTGGCCAAGCTTCAGCAAACCGTGCGCGACCATGAGCAGGCGACAGGAGATCTAGCTGCTGCTGAAAAGACGCTGGCCGGCATCAACGTCCAGCAACAGGAGCTGGAAACACGCCACACTGCCGCCAGTCGATTACAGCGGGAACAGGAAGACCAGATACGGCACCTGAATGATGCCCAGCGCATTCATGAGACCCAGGTGAACGCGCATCGCAGTTTGCTAGGTCTGCAAACGAAGCTGTCAGACCTACGCACCCATCAATCACCGCGACAGGCAGAGTTGGAGCGGCTTCAGGCAGCGGAAAATCAGGCTCGTGGCGAGGTCGAATCCGCTGAACAACAAGCCCGCACCGCTGAAGAGACGTTGCACAGCATCCGCGCTCAGCATGATCTGTATCAGGCTCAGAAGCTTCTCAAAGTAAAGCAAGCCGATCAGACGCGCCTACTCGACCGCGCTGAAAAGCTACGGACATTGAGAAAAAACGCTGCCAGTTTTGAGAAAGACTTAGCGGCTCTACCGCTCGTCGATGCCACCGTGCTGCGCGCACTGCAAAGCCGAGAACGGGAGGCCGCCAACGCACAGGCCACGCTCAAAGGCATGGCTACAGGCCTGGAGATTCTGAGCTCAGACCTCACTGTCTTACTCAATGGGACGAAGATACCTGCCGGTAAGGCCGTAATCGTCACCGAGGACAGCGACATCCAGATCGGCGGCGGCACCCAGCTGCGCATTCGTCCCGGCGGCGGCACATCTCTCGCAGAGGCACGCCGCATGGCAGACGAGGCCCAGCACGCTCTCCAGCAAAGTTTGCAAAAGATCGGTATTCAGACCTTTGCCGAAGCGGCCACGATCCAAACTCAGCGCTTACAGTTGCAGTCTCAGCTGAAAGCCTTGCAGGCCGAGATGAGCGGCCTGGGAGCCGATAGCCTTCAGGCCGAGTTGCAGGCCATGGAGCGTGATCTCGCCGCCGCTGCCGCCGAGGTAGAGCGCCGCTTGGCCGCCCTGCCCCACAACGATTCCCAGCCGGCCCATGCTCCCGAAGATCTGCGAAAAGCTGAAGCCCGCCATCAAACGGCCCGCTCACAGAGAGAGGCTGTGCTCAAACGACACAAAGAGGCCATCGCCAATCTCTCTCAGCTCCAAGAATCCTGCCGCCAAGCGGAGGAAGACATCCGTACGCTTGAGTTAAGACTGACTCTGCTCACCGAACAACACGGCACAGAAGCCCAGCGCAGTAGCGCCCTGCAAGCCGCGCAGGCAGAAGTGGCCACTCACCAGACCAAGCTGCAGGCTATCGAAAAACAACTAGCTGAGCTACAACCTGATCAGATCATGGCAGATCGCGAGCGCCTTGCACGAGTGCTTCAGGTGCAGACTGCCAAACGTGAAAATGCCCTTGCCCAACTGACCAGCGCAGCGGTCCTGCTCCGCCAAGATGGCAGCTTTGACCCGACAGCAGCCGTCACTCTAGCCAAAGCACGCACCCTTTCAGCGCAGGAGCAACTAGCGGTCATCCAACGCCGCACGGCTGCGCTTCAGCTACTGCATCAGCTCTTCCAGCAGGAGCAGCAGCAGCTCGCTCGCGGCAGTCGTGGCGCACTCGATTTCCACACGCTCAGTGGAGGTGCCCGGGAGCAAGTCGCCGCCGCTTTCCGACTAGCCATGGCTGAAATCCTGGCCGAAGCGCAAGATGGTCATCTGCCCATGATCTTCGACGACGCTTTTGCCCATTCCGACCCCGCCCGCGTGCGGGCACTGCAGCGCATGTTGGATCTAGGAGCCGCGCGCGGCCTACAAATCATCGTGCTCACCTGCAATCCAGAAGATTACACCGCTCTGGGTGCCCGCGAGCAGCTCCTCACCCATCATGTCTGAGGCCGCAGTCCACACCCATTGCCCCATCCTGCATCAAGACCGGTTTATCATCGTGGTCAATAAACCCGCTGGCGTGCTTTCCCACCCAAACTCCGCCAAGATCGACCCAAAAATCCGCTGCGCCTTTGAGGGTCGTTATGACCTCGATGAAAAATGCTTCGACAGCCCCGCAGGCAAAGTCTGGCTCATTCACCGGCTAGATCAAGACACCTCAGGCGTCCTACTAGCCGCCCTGGATGAGCGCACTGCGGAGAAATGCCGCGCCCTGTTTGAGGCCGATGCCGTGAAAAAGCACTACCTTGCCATCGTCCGTGGTCATCCACCTGCCAAAGACACCTGGCTGGATCACCTCAGCATCTCTCGCGGAGCCGGACGCGTCCGCACCACGGTGCTGAAAGGCCGGCCGGCCAATGCCGAACTGCACTACCAGCTGCTCGGGCATCACACCGAGCAGCGTTTATCGCTTATCGACATCGCCCTCATTACTGGGCGGACCCATCAGATCCGCGTCCAGGCCGCCTCCCGCCAGCACCCGCTGGCTGGGGACGATGTCTATGGCGACTTCGACATGAACCGCCGCCTGCGTCAGCAGCTCGGTCTCAAGCGCCTAGCCCTGCACGCCCGCCAGCTGACCTTCAAACACCCTGCTTCAGGTTACTCAACCACTCTTGTGGCTCCCCTGCCCCCAGACCTAGCGGCGGTAGCCGAGACGCTGGGGTTTACGGTAGGGTGAGGATTTGAGAAAATGTCTCTCTAAAACCGGGAATTAGGCTAATCAGGCAATTGCACATGCAAGCCACGCTGCTGAATGAGCGCTAACGTGGCGCTCAGCACCTCACCACAGATGGGGACGGCATCATGCAGGAGCACGATGGCCCCTGGATGCAGACCTTTTTCTATTCGGCTTAACACCACAGCGGGGTCTTTTTCCACAGCATCGTAACCTCGGCAATTCCACATCAGCATGCGCAGACCCAGAGCACGCAGCGGGGCCGCGACAAAAAAATTGTGATGTCCTACTGGCGGGCGAAACCACTGCGGTGCAGTGCCGGTGATCTGGATCAGCGTCTGCTGGCAACCAGAGATCTCTGCCCACATACGCCAGGGGCCGAGCGCCCAAAACGTAGCCGAAGGGTGGGTCTGAGAGTGATTGCCGATGACATGCCCCCGATGGGCGATCTCCCGCACCAACTCAGGGTGCCTGGCAGCACGGTCGCCGATAAGAAAAAAGATCGCCTTAGCCTGATGCAGATCCAAAATGTCCAGCAGAGCCAGAGTGTGCTCAGGGTCAGGTCCATCATCGATGCTCAGGCAGACGCCTTTAGAACCCGCAGGCAGGGAACAGATCAGCGGCCCAAACCAAGCGCAGCGCGGCACCAGGGTACCGATGACGATGAGTCCAAACGTGGTGAAAAAGATCAGCGCAGCCAGCGCATGATAACCAGCGAGTAGCGCAGCCAGCACAGTCAGAGCAGGCAGCAAACTGAGTGCAAAGGCTATGCTAGTTTCCTTCCGGCATTGGGGAGGCGGAGACATTTTGTTCTTGGTTATTTGGGGGAGGGTGGCGTGTTTGGTTAAAGATTAAACGCCTTCTCAGGAAGAGGTCACCAGTGGCTCAAAGACGAACCATTGATCCCAGTGCTGGTGGATGTAGTCGTGCATGATGGGCAGCCAGATTTTACCAAGATCGTCGGAACGGATTTTGGATTGGCCATCATAAAAACCGTCCATGACATAGATACGGTAGCTGAGGCAGCCAATGCGCTCTAGCAAGATGGGGAAACAGGGAGCACGGGAGATTTCTGCCAGCACGAGCGGCCCACGCGGGAGCTGGTAAGTTCGGCCAGCGTGGGTCATGGCGACAGGGGAGACCTTTCCGATCACGCGGTCTCCCTGCACGGCCACGGCTTCGCCGGTGCGGAGGATGCGGCAGAGTTCCATGCCGAGGTGGTTGTCGGCTTCGCTGTAGTGGACTTTTAGAAGAGGATTTTCCTGTTCGGTGCGGCGCAGCTCGGCCTCACGCAGTTTTTGCATTTCGGCATCCTGCTCTGGAGCGCGGACGGTATGCAGGGTGCGGCCGAATTTTTCGGCGAACAAACTAGCCCCCACATCGTAGTTCCCACTGTGAATGGTGAAGATAATGACTCCACAGGGCAGGGCACGGATGGCGTCAAAGCGCTCTCGGTGAGGGATGTCCCAGGTCACGGGGCGCTTAAAATGCATGTGCCAGAGGCGATCCAGATAGGTAAGCGCAAACTGCAAAAAGACCTGATAACCAGCCCACCAGCGCCGAAGGGGACTGAAATCTGGGCGCAGGGCACTCAAGTTACCGATCACAGCGCGGCGCTGAGGGCCTGCCAAAAGATAAACGACCAGCGTGATGGGCCGCACCAGGATCAGGGCCAGCCAAGTCGGGGTGAAGCGCATGACACGCAGAAGCTGCGTGGTCAAAAAAACCCCATGCAGACGCGACTTTCGCGGAGGCGGAGCTTGCGTGTTGGGCTGATTGGCGGTTTCTTCGGGAGTCATCGGCTGCGGGGGTGGGCCTACCTGCTGGAGCGGATGCACCAGCAGTCAGAATCACCTTTCAGCACCTTTGCCCAGACAAGAAGTCGAGTCAAAACATGAACGTCCCAGCTCCTACAGACTATGATGTGATCATCATCGGCGGTGCCTTCAGCGGTGCCTCCGCTGCTTTGCTTTTGAAGCGTGAGACGCCGAGCTTAAAAGTGCTGGTCGTGGAGCGCACAACTGAGTTTAGCCGGAAGGTCGGTGAAAGCACCTCAGAGGTCGGGGCATGCTTCCTAACCCGCGTCCTGCACCTGGGGCATTATTTAAATGCGCATCATTACCAAAAGCATGGACTGCGGATGTGGTTCAATAAAAAGGCGTCAGATCGAGTGGAAGACTGTACGGAACTGGGGCCAAAGTTCCAAAGCCGACTGCCGACCTTTCAGCTGGATCGCTCCTTGCTGGATCAGCATGTTTTGGATCTGGCCGTGCAGGCAGGTGTGGATCTGCTGCGACCTGCGACGATCCGAGACATCACACTCGCAGAGGCAGGAGAAGATCACCAGATCGGCCTCAAGACTGCTGCTGGGGAAGAGCGCACCTACACGACACGCTGGCTGATCGACGGCTCAGGGCGCAAGGCTTTACTTTCCAAGAAACTCGGTTTGCACCGCACCCTCGGTGATGAGCACCCGACCTCCGCCGTTTGGTGTCGTTATCGGAATGTGAACCCGCTGGATAGTTATGAGAGCCGTACCAAGCATCCGATGCTCATGGAACACGTGCGTGCCACGCGCAGCAATGCCACGAACCATCTCATGGGACGCGGCTGGTGGGTCTGGCTGATCCCACTTTCCAATGGGGATTACAGCGTCGGTGTGGTTTGGGATCGCAGTGTCTTCACGCTACCTGAGGGGCCAAATTTCACAGAGCGCCTGCACGCCCATGTAATGCAGCACCCGATTGGCCGCCTCATGTTTGAAAAGGCGGAGCCCATCGTGGATGACACCTTTTATTATAAGGGGTTGAGCTACTACACGGAACAGATGATAGGCAACCGCTGGGCCATGGTCGGAGATGCCGCAGGCTTTATCGATCCCCTTTACAGTCAGGGTCTGGACTACTGTGGGCACACCGTCAGCGCCGTCACCAAGCTAATCAAACGAGCCCACATGGGTGAGGACGTGAGCACTACGCTGGATTACCTCAAAGGAGCCTACAAACGCAGCTACCGGCTGTGGTTTGAGAGTTTGTACAAGGGCAAATACAACTACATGGGAGACGCCGAGCTGATGCGCATCTCCTTCCTCATGGATCTGGCCACTTACTTTGTGGGGCCCGTGCGACTGGTCTATGATCACCCAGAATCAGAGTGGATCCGCCTGCCCTACGATGGTGCGGCGGGGAATTTCTTTGCCAAATTCATGTCCTTTTACAATCGCCGGCTGGCTGCGATGGCGAAGAAACGACTGGCCAAAGGCACCTACGGGGCCTGGAACAACGGCATGGATCTCACCATTGGGCTGAGTTACACGCCGAATTTCAGCCCACTAGGCTTCATGCGCTGGGGTATCCGCCTTTGGCTCATGGCAGAGCTGCGCACGATCTTTGGCCGGGCCAAGAACGCCCCTGCCATGGCCACCATGCCGATGCCACAGAAGGCAGAAGTAGCCATGTGAGCCAGAGGCCCGATGCAAAGAATCCGCTCTTTGATCACACACAAGACTTGCGTGTCCTCTCGTCTCTGAGAAAGTCTAGTTCTTCTCACCGTCCTTTTTTGTCCAGCCCATGAAACGCCTATTCGCCTTTGCCAAGCGCACGCCTCCGCCGAAGGAGCCGACCGTTTCGGAAGGCGTGGCCGGTTGGGTACCGATGCAGAACTATCCCAGCGCTGCGGAGCTGACGAAGATGCTGCCAGATGGGATTTACCAGTTTGATCGAATGATCGGCCAGTGCGGCATGGGCGGTGTCTATTCCGGTACGCAATTGAATTTAGGACGCGCCGTCGCCATTAAGATTTTACATCGCGATCATGGCGCAGACTACTCCTATGCCGAGCGTTTCCGCCGTGAGGCCCAGGCACTGGCGCAGATGAATCATCCGAACATCGTCAGTGTCTATGATTTCGGCCTGGTCGGAGATTACCTCTATTATGTGATGGAGTTCGTCGAAGGCACCGATCTGCATCACAGCGTCAGTATGGGTAAACTCACGATCCCTAAGATCTTGACCATCATTGAAGAGGTCTGTGATGCGCTAACCTATGCGCATAGCAAGGGCATCGTGCACCGTGACATCAAGCCCGCGAATATTCTGATCGCGAATGATGGTCGCATCAAAGTAGCCGACTTTGGTTTGGCCAAGCGCTTCGATCAAAAAGCCACCATGCTCACGCAGTCGAACATGGCCATGGGCACGCCAGACTATGCGGCGCCAGAGCAGTATGATTCAA
Organism: Verrucomicrobiota bacterium; assembly: GCA_026397605.1. GTDB lineage: Bacteria > Verrucomicrobiota > Verrucomicrobiia > Verrucomicrobiales > Verrucomicrobiaceae > Prosthecobacter. Next base: position 27,010 of record JAPLUM010000693.1, read on the forward strand.
AGGCAGACATCGATCACCGGGCAGATCTTTACGCTCTAGGCGTCATGCTTTACCAAATG
>JAPLUM010000523.1 GCA_026397605.1 Verrucomicrobiota bacterium
ATTTAACTTTGATGGCGTCGATGATTTGGTTGAAGCACAAGATAGCAGCTCACTCAAACCTGCGCAGCTGACCTTGGAGGCCTGGGTGAGGCCTGCTTCTTCCGGTCTGGCAAGTGATGCGACGTTGATCACAAAGACGAGTAGCCCGGCGGGTTCAGATGGATATGGACTTGGTTATCTCGGTAGCACGAGCACCTTTGGCTTCTGGCTGAATGATCGTGCGGGTAATCGCATCACGACGTCACTTGCCGCAGGTGTTTGGTCTCACGTCGCGGCGACTTATGACGGGGCCAATATGAGGCTCTACGTGAATGGCGCTCAAGTGGCTGCAAAAGCTTATGCAACAGCCATCAATCATAGCTCGGATGTCCTGCGGATCGGCAACAATGGCGGCGGTAGCACACCGTGGAATGGTGGTTTAGATGAGCTCGTGATCTATAGCCGAGCCCTGAGTTTAGCCGAGGTGCTGAGCCGTTACAATGCAACGATCAGTGGCAACAACGGCATGCCGATTGGATTGGCCGTCAATAGCACCACTGGTTCGCTTTCCGGAATTCCGACGAGCGTGCCTGGTACCTATAACTTTAGCACGCGTGCGAGTGACGCCAGTGGTTGCTTTGGCGTCCGCAATTACGCGTTAGTCATTGCTTGCCCAGTCATTGCCATTACGCCAACGACCTTACCCAATGCGACTCAGTATGCAGCCTATTCTGCCCAGACTTTATTGGCCAGTGGAGGCACGTCACCTTACACCTGGAGTCTTTTCTCAGGGGCTCTGCCGACGGGGATGACTCTGAACAGTGCCGGCGTGCTCAGTGGCACGGTGGGTGGAAATCCGGGTGACTATAATTTCACGGTTCAGAGTCGTGATGCCAATAATTGTACGGCAACAAGAGCATATACACTGACGGTTGTTTGCCCGCCTATTACTTTAAGTGCTACCACGTTTGCCAATGCGCAACAGTTTGTGAGCTATACGGCTCAGACGGTGACTGCCTCTGGTGGTAACTCACCCTACACCTTTGCAATTACCTCGGGAGCTTTGCCTGCTGGCATGAGTTTGACCACTGCAGGCATGGTTTCAGGGACTCCAACGGCGATTCCTGGAACTTATAACTTCACGTTGGAGGCCACTGATGCTCGCGCTTGTAAGGGCACTCGCGCTTACTCAATCACGGTGACTTGCCCAATGATTGCAGTTGCTCCAGTGTCGCTGTCTTCGGCTCGTCAATTTGATTTATTCTCAGAGACATTGACTGCTTCAGGCGGCAATGGGAGTTACACATGGAATGTCAGCTCCGGTGCTTTGCCTGCTGGACTGAACCTGAGTGCAGCGGGCGTGATCAGCGGCACCACCACTGCTGCTCCAGGGAATTATAGCTTTACCGCACGTGCCGTCGATGCCCAAGTCTGTGCTGGGCTGCGCGCCTACACCTTGACGGTGACTTGCCCGACGGTGACGGTTTCTCCTCTCACCCTGCCATCTGGCACGGCGACTATTGGCTACTCGCAGGCGCTCAGCGCTGGCGGTGGCACGGCAGCTTACACTTATTCGATTCAGAGCGGTGCATTGCCGACAGGTATCACTCTTTCTTCAGCCGGCCTGATCAGTGGGACAACATCGCAAATCGGTGGTTTTAACTTTGTGGCTCTAGCCACCGATGCAAATGGTTGCACTGGCCAGCGCGCTTACACTTTAAGCATCAGTTGCCCCACTATTTCCATCAGCCCTGCATCGCTACCTGATGCGACGACCTCAGTGGCTTACAGCCAGACTTTGACAGCTACAGGAGGAGTCGGAGCAGCGACTTGGACTTTAGTTTCAGGTTCGTTGCCGACGGGTATTACTCTCAGCAGCGCAGGACTTGTGAGCGGAACGCCGAGCGGAGCTCCGGGTGCTTACAGCTTCACGGTGCGGGCAGCAGACACCAATAATTGTGAAGCTACCAGGAGCTATGTGATCAATCTGCTCTGCCCAACTCTGAGTATCAGCACTGCTAGTCTGAGTAACGGTACAACAGGTGTTGCCTATAGCCAAAACTTGGCGGTGACGGGTGGCACCGCTCCTCACGCCTGGAGTCTGCAATCAGGAACTTTGCCTGCTGGTCTTGCCCTGAGTCCTTCTGGAGTGATCAGCGGTGTGCCAACCGTCGCAACCACGGTGAATGTGACGATACTAGTCAAGGATGCCTTTGATTGCTCAGCAACAAAGAACTTCACTTTGACCACGGCTTGTCCTGCTGTCCTAACTCTCACACCAGCGTCACTTAGTGCTGGGAACCGTGGCGTGGCTTATACTCAAACGCTGAACACAGCTGGTGGCACTGCTCCTTATGCTTATACCCTCAGCAGTGGTTCACTGCCAGCAGGTCTTAGCATGAGTGGTGCGGGTGTCATTACTGGCACACCTACAGGCTCTGGCTCCTCTACCTTTTCGGTGACCTCTACAGATACTTATGGCTGCCCCGTTACAGTTTCTCGCACGATCAATGTCACCGCTATGACGCTGGGTGATTTGGTTTGGAATGACCTGGATCAGGACGGCAGCTTTGATGTCGGTGAAAGTGGTGTCAGTGGAGTTTCCCTGCAGCTTTTCAGTTCCACTAACTTAGTGATTGGGGATGCTGATGATGTCTCCGTGGGCACAACGACGACCAATGGTTCTGGGATCTACACTTTTGCGAACTTGGCCCCGGCTCGCTATTACGTGAGAATCGCGACACCGCCAGCTGGCTTACCTTTCTCTTCGGGCATCATTGTCACCACTGACGATGGTGTGAACAATGACAACAATGGTGCCCAATCGGGTGGCTCTGGCACAGCAGTGACAAGTCCCCTGATCACTTTGGCTATTGGTCGTGAGCCTGGTGACTTCACGGGTGGTGGTGACTCGGATGCGAGTGTGGACTTTGCTTTCCGCGCGGTGCCTGCAGCGACGCCATTGCTCGAATACGATATGAACATCAGCAGCGGTGGCTTACCTGCACCGCCGAGCTTTCAGAATCCCTGCATCGTCAGTTCGGCGAAAATCCAGGTGGAGGAAGATCTCAATGGTCTGACAGATGTGAGTGAGCCTGCTTTCAGTGGTCCGATCAAAGGTGGAGCGCTTAGCCGTCGTGTGCGTGATTGGGATGACAACTTTGATGCTGCTTATGGTGCTGCTCGGACAAGTCTGACACAGAACCGTGATAGTCTCTGGGTGCGTTTTGACATGGACCCCACAGCCACCGGGAATCTTGGCAAATTACTCATGGATGTCCGGCGGGTGAATTCCTCATCGCCTGTGAATGGTCGGGCTTATTTGACCTGGAATGATGGCGCAAACTTCCGCACAGCTCTTACAGATGCCTTTGTCATCTCTGCTCAGCCAGCCTGGTATTCGATGAATCTGAATTGGACCTCGTTCCTAGGTGGTGCCACGGCTTTGCCAACGGGAGCTCAACTTGCGGGTAAAAACTTCTTGTTAGAAATTTATCTCTGGGGTGGCGATAGCACCGGCTACATTGACTTTGATAACATCGTCCTGGAAGGCAGCGCCACCTGCGCACCGCCAACTCTGTCGGTGGGTGATTTTGTTTGGAGTGATCTAAACTGCAATGGCCTGAAGAACTCTCGTGAACCAGGGCTCCCTGGCGTGACTGTAGAACTCTGGCGCGCAGGGGCTGATAATACAGCGAATACTTCAGATGATGCCTTGCACGCTTCCATGGTGACTGATGCCAATGGATATTACCTCTTCAGTGGACTGGCTGCGGGTCAATACTTCGTGAAAATTCCAACACCAAGCTCAGATTGGCCAACGGCTGCACCAGCTGTCAATCTCGACAATGGCGTGGACAATGACAGCAATGGTCTGCAACCTGGTGGAACTGGAACAGCTGTGAACAGCCCTGTGATCACTTTGGCCTTGAGCACTGAGCCTGGAAGTTCTGGGGCGACCAATCGTGACATGAGCATCGATTTCGGTTTCTGCGCTAGCATGAGCATTGGTAACTTGGTCTTCAGTGACTTGAATAACAATGGTCTAGTCGATGTCGGTGAAGGCGGTGTCTCGGGTGTTCAAGTGGAGCTGTTCCGGTCCACCGATACCACGGTGAATAACTTGGATGATGTCAAGATTGGCTCTACCTTCACGACGAATGCAACTGGGGCTTATGGCTTCTCAGGAATGACGATCGGACGCTATTATGTGAAGCTAACTCCTCCACTGTCTCATCCTCGCCGTAGCAGTACGAGCAGTAGCACTGACAACGGTGTGGATAATGATAACAACGGTATCACCCAGTCAGCTGCGGGTGCACCGATTTACTCCATGATGGTGACTCTCTCTGCACTGACGGAGCCTGGAAACTTGCTGGCACCCTTCGGGAGTAATGCTGAGACCACCATCGACTTCGGACTTCGTCCAGTGTTTGTGAGCGTGGGAAATTTGGTTTTCAAAGATGGCAACAGCAATAACCGTTTTGATACAGGTGAGGGCGTCGGCAACGTGCGTGTGGATCTTCTCACTGAAACCGGTGTCTTTGTGCGCAGCGTCACGACGAGCAATTCAACGAGCACACGTGGACAATACATCTTCACAAGCGTCATTCCAGGTAACTATTTCGTTCGGATTCCACCAAGCGAGTTCGGTGTCGGCATGGCCTTGGCGAATACGCTCTCGATCGTGCCTTCTACTCCGATTGATGACGATCAGGATGATAATCAAACCACCGGTGACAGTGGTATGGATAATGCGACGCCTGTTTCAAATGGTGTCTCTAGTCCGCTCCTGGCATTGTTTGAAGATACTCTGCCAACCTTTGCAAGTGGTGAGACGGGTTATGGCAATACACTGGATGATTCTGATGACGATAATGGCAACATGACGGTGGATTTTGGCTTCCGTTCAACGGGTCCGACTGAAACGGGCTGCTATCACTTTGTGTTTGGTGATAACAATCAGGACGGCAGCTTCCTGAACAAGACTACCGAGTGGACACCTGGCCAAGCCGTCGATTTCAATTATGCAGCAAACATTGCCTACATCGACAATTTTGATCTGATCTATGATGCGCCGACCAAACGGTTGGTTCTCGATGCTAGCTTCACTCAACTGAGTGGGCGTAAAGTGGATGCCATCTGGATGCTCGTAAGCACAGGCTCAAATCCTGCCACAGATGAACATGCCGTTATCTATGTGGATGGCTTTAATCGCGGCGCACCTCAGCTGACCATCTATCGTTATGATCCTGCTCAAGGACATCTTAGCTGGCAGAATACAGCTAACATCATGGTCAGTACGGCTACCGGTGGTGTTAATGGTGCGGATGTGCTGCAGGATAAGGTGACAGAAGTCGGTTCAAGTGTGCGCTTCCAATTCACGATTGATGTGAATCGTGTGAATACGGGTAGCAACTGGACGGGCATGGGTGTCAACGCGGCTGCTTGGGAAGGTTTACTGATGGCTGGGACTTCGGGTGTCGTCTTGCGCACTGTGGATCTTACCAGTGCCCCTACCTATGACGGTACAGGCAGACTGACTGCCTTTAGTTATACTCCGGGGATCACCAGCGAGGGCACCTTTGAGACAGATCCAGCAGGTGTGCTCACCATTGCTACAGAGCCATGCTCCGTCTCTCCATGGGTGAGCTTGGGGAACTTGGTGTGGAGTGACACGAACTGGAATGGTCTTAAAGATTCAAGCGAACTGGGTGTCAGTGGGGCAACGGTTCAACTCTTTGATCCTGGTGCTGATTTGGCCGTGGGTGGCACTGGATTAAACGCCGATACGCAAGTTGGATCTTCATTGGTCACCGGCAGCAGTGGTGCTTATAACTTCACCAACTTGGTGCCTGGTAAGTATTACGTGAGGGTCACGCCACCAACCACGTTCCCAGCCTCTGGTGGTCTGGCTGTGACTTTGGATAACAACGTGGACAATGATAACAATGGCAGCCAACCAGGCGGTCCAGGCACCCATCTCTTTAGCCCAATCATTGATCTGGCTGTGGGTGCTGAGCCTATTTCTTCGGTAGATGGCGATGGCACGAGTGGCAATACTACGGTGGACTTTGGTCTCTGGAGTGGCTTCACCATCGGTGACTTGGTCTGGAGTGATCTGAATAACAATGGTCTCAAAGACACGACTGAAACAGGCGTGAGCGGTGTCACAGTTGAGTTGATGAATCCAGGTGCAGATGGGTTCGTCGGTGGCGTCGGCCTGAATGCCGATAGCGTGCTGATGACGACTAGCACCAATAGCTCCGGGGCCTACAGTTTCCGTTCCTACACACAGGGGCTTCATTATGTGCGGATCACTCCGACGGCAGCGCTCTCGTTAGCCAGTTCAGTAGTCGTCAGTAGTGACAATGGCAGCAATAATGACAACAACGGTACGCAGCCCGGCGGTGCTGGAAGTGATATCAACTCCATGATCATCATGCTCACTCCTGGCAACGAGCCGGGCAATACGGGCACAACAAATAATGAAACCACGATCGACTTTGGTCTGCGTGGTTGCCCTGCGATAACGATTAGCCCGGCGTCAGTTCCAGTCGTAACTCTGGGCACTCCTTACAGTCAGCCTCTCACTGGTTCAGGTGGTAATACACCCTACACATGGAGTCTGTCAGCTGGCAGCCTGCCTTCAGGTTTGAGCTTGAATAGCTCGGGCGTGATCGGGGGCACGACGACTGCTACCACCGGGAATTATAACATCACAGTTCGTCTGACGGATCTATCAGGATGTCAGGTGACGCGCGCTTACACAGTGACCTTGGTTTGTCCTGCATTAGTGATGTCTCCCTCTGCGCTTTCTAGTGGCGTTCAGGGTTCGGCTTACAGCCAAATGATGGCTGCGGGTAATGGAACCACGCCATATACTTGGACTGTTCCAGTTGGCACTCTTCCACCTGGATTGACCCTTAGCACTGGTGGTAGCTTGTCCGGTGCACCGACGCTGCCTGGTAGCTACACCTTTACCATTCGTGCTACAGATGCTCGCAACTGCGTTGTGGATACGGGTTACACGCTGGCCATCTCGTGCCCGACGCTCACGGTGAGTCCGGCTTCTGTTTTAGATGCCACCTTGGCAGCAGCCTACAGCCCAACAAATTTCACAGTCTCCGGTGGCGCCGCTCCTTACACTTGGAGCACAACCGGCATGCTTCCCACCGGTATGAGCTTAAGCAGTGCCGGCGCTCTAAGTGGCACTCCAAGTGGTGCTCCGGGTCTTTATAATTTCACGGTGATCGTGACGGATGCGAACCTTTGCTCAGGTAGCCGTGCCATTGGTTTGACGGTGAATTGTGGCAGCTTTTCCATCACCCCCGCAACTCTTCCAGCTTCAACTCAATATGCGGCTTATACGGCTCAGACGATTTCGGCAAGTGGTGGCACTGCGCCATATACTTGGTCTATCTCTTCTGGTGGGTTGCCTACGGGCATGAGTCTCTCATCCGCGGGTGTTGTCAGTGGTGCTCCGACGGCAACTCCTGGCACCTACAATTTCACGGCTAGAGCCACGGATGGTTTTGCCTGCCAAAGCACCCGTTCGTATGCTTTTGTGGTCAATTGCCCACCTGTGGCAGTGGCGACAGCTGCGCTGAATGGTGCCGTTCAGTTCACGAGCTTCACTCAAACACTCACGGCTAATAGCGGCACAGCACCTTACTCTTGGACCCTCACGGCGGGAACATTACCAACAGGGATGAATCTATCCACAAGCGGCGTGCTAAGTGGCACTCCAACCCAGGTTGGCACTTTCCCGCTGACCTTCCGCGCCGCAGATACCAATGGGTGTACTGCTACTCGTGCATTGTCTCTGACCGTCGCTTGCCCTCTGATCTCACTGACGCCGACGACGCTGACGAACGCCCAAAATAACACGGCCTATAACCAGCAGCTCTCGGCTACGGGTGGAACTTCACCTTACGTATTCAGCCGAATCAGTGGCGCTATCCCCACGGGCATGACCTTTACTTCCCAAGGTTTGCTGTTTGGTTCACCGATCTCAGGTCCTGGGAATTACACCTTCACGATTCAGGCGTTAGATGCCTCGGGCACATGTTCTGGCAGTCAGAGTTACACGCTCACCGTTACATGTCCGACGATCACACTTTCTCCTGCGACCTTGAGTAATGGCACGGTCGGGACATCCTACACGAGTAGTCTTTCATCAACAGGCGGGACTGCTCCCTATGCCTACTCAATCCTTTCGGGTTCGCTCCCAGCAGGACTCAGTGTTTCTGCATCGGGTCTGATCTCTGGCACGCCGACGGCAGCAGCAACCGCAAGTTTCACCATCCAGAGCAGAGATGCCTTTAACTGCACAGGAACGAGAGCCTACACACTGACCACCATTTGCCCGACGATCACCATCACTCCATCCACATTGGATGATGCCTATTACAATTTAGCCTACTCCCAGCAACTCTCCGCCGCAGGTGGCACGGGGCCTTACACTTGGAGTGTTGTCGCTGGTGTGCCTCCTTCTGGGATTACGCTTAGCTCTACGGGTTTACTCAGCGGCACCAGCATCGCGTTTGGCATGGCTACTTTCAGTGTCCGCGCCACAGATGCTTACGGTTGCCAATCCACCATCAGCACAAGCCTGACCGTCAAGGGGCTAGCCATTGGTGATCTGGTCTGGGATGATGATAACTTTAATGGCATCCATGATCCAGGTGAAGCTGGAGTCAAAGATGTGACAGTGCAGCTCTGGGACCCAGGCGCAGACAATGCCATAGGTGGCACTGGCCCTGATGCAGACGTGCAGGTGGGCGCAGATAAGACGACCAGTGCCTTTGGCACATTTGCCTTCCAGAACCTGCTGCCTGGTTACTATTACTTGAGAGTCTTCCCTCCGACAAATCTGCCGCTTCCCGGTGGATTCCCGGTGGATGCAGATAATGGCATTGATAATGATAATAACTCGGCTCAACAACCCGATGGTTCTGGCGCAATCATCTACGGGCCTGTAGTCGAGCTCTCCACTGGCAGTGAAACGATCGATGAAGATGGTGATCACGATACTGACTTCACCGTGGACTTTGGTCTTTATCGTGGATTAACCATCGGTAATCCAGGCTCTCCAAACTATGTCTGGCAGGATACCAATGATAATGGTACCAAGAACGCAGGTGAGCCTGGAATCGACGGAGTTACTGTGCAGCTCTGGTTCGCGGGTTCGGATCAGCGCATTGGCGGTAATGATGATGCACTGCGTCAGACCGTTACGACTTCTGGTGGTGGTAAGTATAGTTTTGCGAATCTGACGCCAGGAACATATTACCTACGCATTCCAACCACTCCTGCCGCGCAACCTTTGTCCAGCTCTACCACCGCTCTGTTAGATAATGGAGTCAATGATGATGACAATGGCCATCAGGTCGCCGCAGGTAGTGTTTATAGTCCTTTGATCACACTGACCTCAGGACAAGAAGCTAGCGGTGGTGGCTACAATGAAGACACGATCGACTTTGGTCTGATTCCAGTCACGCCGACCGTCTATCTTTCTGCGACGCAGGATGACAGCATACAGACTTACAATGCAGCTAGCGGTCAATACACAGGAGCCCTGAGACATCCTTTCGGCGCAAGTCATAATCAAGGAGACGGCAATCCCTTCGATGTGCCCTATGGCATGGAGCTCGGGCCTGATGGCAATTGGTATGTGGCCCACTTTGGAGACAGCAATCTGTATCGCCTCAGCCCCTCTGGTGTGCAGACAGCGAGCGTGCTAAATACAAGCAATGCCGTGCTAAGCCAAATCCAAGTCTTTGCCATCGGTCCTGATGGGAATTTCTACGTCGTGGATCATAATGGAGGCCGTATCGTCCGTTTCGCGGGGCCTCTTAGCTCCACGCCAGGCATGCCAATGGGCACAAGTCCCTTCACATTCCTGTCTCAGGCGGGAATTCAAGACATCGCCTTTGGTCCTGATGGGAATCTATACCTCGTTGTGCAAACCGGCAGTACCCGCGAGATCCGCCGCTACAATGCTAGCACAGGCGCGCAAATGAATGTTATCGCGACAGACTCCCAAATCGTCTCCATGGTAGCCGGAGGTCAACCTGTCTCCTTGGTCTCAGGGATCGATATCCATGGCAGCACACTTTACGGTGTGAACCGTTCCGATGGTGAAATCTTCCGCATCAGCCTGACAAATCCAGCTGCTCCCGGAGCACCTCAGATTGTGGCTACGATATCAAGTGCAGGTAAGGGTGAAGTGGATACTCGGGACTTGGAATATAATCCCAAAGACGATCAACTTTATGTCACTGGATACAACTGGGGCAAGCCTGTGATCGCTGGAACCTACAGCAGCGGTGCCATTCTGCGTGTGAGCCTCACAGGGACAGTGGATATCTTTGAGGCCCCCATCCCGACACCTCCCGGCCCGAATAATGAAATTTGGGCAGGCCCTCGTGACATCGCTCTCGGTAAGCCATTCAGCAATGTGGCAGAGACCGTGGCTGTGGGTAGTCTTGTTTGGAATGATACGAACGCTAACGGCATCCATGACGCTGGTGAAAATGGTATCCCGAACGTCCGAGTCGAAATCTGGCGTGACCTGGACGGTCTCGGCTCCAATGGTGCCGAATCACGTGTTGGTTGGACCTTCACGAACTCACGCGGGATGTACTACTTCTCAGGTGAAGATCCAGGTGTGTATCAGCTTAAGGTTAGCTCACATAACTTCACTGATGGCCAACCTCTTGCTGGCTCTGGATTCAGCAGCCCTGTCACGATCACCACTGACAACCAGATCGATGGTGATGATAATGGTATCCAGGTCGGTGGTAACCGCACGGAGGCTGTGAGTCCGTTGATCACGCTGACACCAGGCTCAGAACCACTAGGCAATGGTGCTTCAGGTGTTGAGGTCGGCGTCGGTGGTGAATTAGACAATTTCATCACTGATGCCAATGGCGACATGACTGTGGACTTTGGTTTTGTGGAGCCTGGTATCATGGCACTCGGTAACTTGGTCTTTAATGATGCCAATGGAAACCGCCGCTTTGACAATGGTGAAGGACTCGATGGTGTGGCTGTGCAACTGTATTATTGGGGACAGACTCCAGGTGCTAGCCAGCCGCTAGCCACGACGGTGACTGCCAATGGTGGGAGATACTTATTTAGCAATCTTTGGCAGGGACAATACTTCGTGCATCTGCCCGCAGCCCAGTTCCAGTCCACGGGGTATCTACGCGGACTCTTTAGCCTGCAAGATGTTCAGGCTGGGGATGATGATGTGGGTGAGGATTCTATTGATACACTAACTCCCTTCACCTCTGGTCTGAGCACTGGACGCATCATCATGACTGTGGACAGTGCGCCAACAAATAGCTCTGGAGAGACTGGCGTTGATGCAACCAGTGATGATAGTGATGACGCCAACACCGACCTCACCGTGGACTTTGGTCTTTTCCGTCCAGTAGCTATTGGTAATCTTGTGTTCTTTGATGGTAATGCCAACGGTCGTGCTGACAGTGGCGAAGGTATCGATGGCGTGAGCATTCAGCTTTATAGCCATGATCAGGCACCCGGTGTTGATACTCCGATCGCTAGCGCTACTACCGGAAATGGTGGTAAGTATCTATTCAGCTTCCTCCGCCCAGGGAATTACCGGTTACACATTCCTGCTGCAATGTTCCAAAATGGGGCACTGCTTTTCCGTCGCGTTAGTATGAATGAAGGTCTCTCTGGAGATGACGATTCAGGTGAAGATGGTCTGAATGACGGTGATCCTGCTGCCGAAGGCGTCTCGACCAATATCGTGACTATTTTCCCCGGTGCTGCACCTACCGATATCACAGGTGAATCTGGTATCGATAACACGACCGACAATGACAATGATGCTTCAGTCGATCTTACCGTGGACTTTGGATTCCAGACGCCTGTTGGACTTGGTAATCTAGTCTTCGTTGATAGCAATGGTAACGGACGCGCCGATCCCGGTGAAGGTGTTGATGATGTGACAGTAGAAATATATAATGCCAATCAGACTCCTGGAAGTGTGACCCCACTCTTTACCCAAAGTACGCAGAATGGTGGC
>JAPLUM010000568.1 GCA_026397605.1 Verrucomicrobiota bacterium
GAAATGACGCAGGCCAGTCCGCAGGTCGGCCTGGTGATTGGGCTCACGAATGCAGCAGAAGAGGTCCTTTCCCGCACACCGGACGTTCCATTGCTCATTCCCGGACTGGGCGCGCAGGGTGGCGATTTGGCTGCTCTGAAGGGCGGTGGCCGCCAGTCACCACTTTTGATCAATGTTTCCCGAGGCATTCTCTATCAGGACGACGGCAAAAGTTACGCTGACCGGGCAAAGCATTGGCAGCAGAGCATTCAACAGGCGTTGGCTTGACGTGTTATAGTATTTATAATAAAGCTTGATATTTTAATGATTGGGGCGCACATTTCCAGTGCTTCATGATTAGATTGTCAATCCACCGCTACCGCAAGCTCTGCGCCACAGGACTTTTCCTGGGGCTCTTTGCGGTGCAGTTGCAGGCTGACATTGTGAGTGATTGGACCGCTCAGGCGCTGGCTGGTGCCCGGAGTCAGAATCAGTCAGAGGCCGATGTCTCAAGGAGTTTGGCCATGATGCATACCGCCATTTATAATGCGGTGGAAGGTATTGCAGGGGATTACAATCTTTACACGCATGGCGGCTACAGCGGCCCATCTGGGACAGCTGTGGCTGGTTCCTCCATGGAGGCTGCGGCAGCCTCAGCTGCCTTCACTATTCTGCAGGACCTGTATCCTAGTATGTCGGGCACCTTTGCTGCGCTTTACGGCACCCAGCTGGCAGCTATTGGTGATACCGCAGCCCGTGCCAACGGAGTGGGTTTCGGCACTGTAGTGGGGCAGGATATCCTCAATTGGCGCGCCAATGATGGTGCAGCTGATGCGAATAGCCCACCGTATTCACCCGTCGGAAGTGTGCCCTACTGGAGCCCGACGGGCCCAGCGTATGCTTCGGCAGCACAGCCTGGCTGGGGAAATGTGGCTACCTTTGCCGTGACTAGTGCAGGCGACCATGCGGGCAGCTTGGGAGCCTCTTTGACTACTTACGTCGGCTCGACTGCCTATGCGGCGGATTATAATCAGGTCAAAGACCTGGGCAGTGCCTCCAGCAGCCTGCGCACAACAGAACAATTGAATGGAGCATCTGGAATACACTTGCTGCCGACGTCGTAAATGCTTCGTCTTTGAGCCTTCAGGACTCGGCCCGCCTTTATGCCTCACTCAATCTGGCACTGGCAGATGCCAGTATTGTGGTTTCAAAGACTCAATACGACACCGGCTTCTGGAGGCCAGAGACAGCCATTCAAAGTGGAAGTGCTGATGGAAATGCCGCCACAGTCGAGGATCCGAACTGGACGCCGCTGATCGCCTCACCCAACACACCTTCCTTCTTCGGTGGGTCTGCCGCCTTGGCCTCTGCGGCGGGGACGATCCTGGAATCCTATATTTCACCCAGTTCAGGATTGATCATCGGCAAAGATACCAATGGTGATGGCGTCAATGATGTTTTTAGGACCTACAGCAACATCGATGATGCCGTTGGTGAGGCGGTGAATAGTTCCATCTTCGCAGGGACCGACTTCAATCGATCCGTCACAGATGGAGCCGCAGCAGGTGCCCAGATCGCCACAGTCGTCCTGAATACACAGTTTGCCGCCGTGCCAGAGCCCAGTGGTGCTCTCATGGTCGGAATGACGGGCCTATGCTGGCTGATGCGCCGTCGCAGAGTTCGCCTGAAGTGAGGTTAGGATCACATCCATGCTAGACAGTGAGCGTGGCGTCGTATCAAATAGAGCAGCCGTGCTTTTTTAGCGCGGCCATCTTTAACTCGACGCAACTCACAACGACATCTAAAAAACATGGGCAAAATTACCTTTGGCTCCCAAGTCTATACCTGGTTCATGCAGGGCACTGGCAAGGGCTACGACAATAAACTCGACCACATGATCAAGGTCGCCTCTGAAGCCGGCTTTACGGGCATCGAGCCCATGGTGCTGGAAATCTCCGAAAGTGCCCTCGGCTGTGGTAAATACTGGCTGGGCGACTTCTGCGATCCGAAGCGTCTCAAAGACGTGTTGGATGAGCATAACATGAAGCTTGCCGGACTGGCGCTCGTTTGCGCCTGGGATGGTGAAACCGAAGCACCGAATGAAAAGGCCGCTGCTGACTTCACGCTCGACTTCTTGAAGCATTTCCCAGGTTCCATGCTCGGCACGGTCACTCTGCCAAGTGGTCGTAAAGACAACCTTCAGAGCCGCCGTCTGAACATTGCCAAAAACGTCAACGCCGTCTCCAAGCGTGCGGCTGATCTCGGCATCAAGTGCAGCTATCATCCTAATAGCCCACCAGCCTCATTGGTCCGCACTCAGGAGGATTATGATGTCGTCCTCAGCAGCCTCGACCCCAAGGTCACTGGATGGACCCCTGATGTCGGTCACATCATCCGTGGCGGCATGGACGTCATCGCCACGCTGAATAAATGGCAGCATCTGGTGAACCACATTCACTACAAGGACTACTCCGGCAACGGAGCCGAGCCTTGGGCCCAAATGGGCACCGGCAAGCTCGACTTCCACCGCATCACGGAGTGGCTCGTCGCCCGCGACTATGAAGGCTGGATCATCTGCGAAGATGAGGCCCACGTCGCTGTCGATGACCCAGACGGCGTCACCAAACAAAACGGCCAATGGTGCAAGGACAACCTGCACCCCATCGTGGCTTAATACAGCCACAGGTAACTCTGAGAGCCCCGCGATACGACCATCGTGGGGCTTTTTTGTGCTGATGGAGCTTAGTCTTTCGTCATTTTCTAATTCTTATGGTTCTTAAATATCGTTGCTGGCAATCTTGCATTTCCGTGCTCTTATATGAGCGTGAGTTTTCGTTTTTTAAGCCTTCTTCTAGTCACCTCAGCCCTGCCAATCCTCAGTCAGGCAGACATCAAGCTGCCTGCAGGTGTCGTAGCTCCGATCACGTCCGAGCCGCCCGCAGCTACGATAACTCCTACACCTGCTCCTAATCCAGCACCTGCCTCCGCTGTTCCTGCTCAGCCAGCCGTCCCCGCCGCTATGAGTGCTGAGCCGCCTGTGGAGATCCGGCGTGCGATTGCGGTGGAGGATACTCCGCCGGCGGTAGTGCCAGCGCCAGTCGTTTCTAGGATCGTCTATACCAGCTGCAAAGTGCCAGCACCCGTAATCGCCATCACCTTTGATGACGGTCCAAACCCTGACCACACGCCGCGCCTTCTGGACATGCTGAAAGCGCGTAACATCAAAGCCACCTTCTTCATGGTTGGGCGCTGCGTCGTCACTTGGCCACACATTGTCAAACGCATCGCTGATGAAGGGCATGAAGTGGCCAATCACAGCTGGTCCCACCCCCTGCTCACCGGTCTGGGAAATACCAGCCTAGATTCCCAGCTGCAAAAGACTCACGACGCTATCCTCAAAGCCTGTGGCAAGGCCCCTTTGCACTATCGCCCGCCGTATGGTGCCATCGGCATGAGCCAGAGGAAGCGCATCAATGAAAAGCTCGGTTACTCCACCATCCTCTGGGACGTTGACCCGCTGGACTGGAAGACGCCGCGCAATTCTAAAAAGGTCGAAGAACGCATTCTCGCCAGCACTCGGTCAGGCTCCATCATCCTCGCCCACGACATCCACGGCACCACGGTAGATGCCATGCCCGCGACGCTGGATGCCCTTATTGCTCGCGGCTACCAGTTTGCCACTGTCAGCCAGCTCATTGAGCTAGAAAAAGAAACCTCCACTACCGTCGCCGCCACCGCCCCAGCGTCCATGCCCCTCCTTCCCGAACCAACCATCCCGGTCGTCCCCATGTCCACCCTGCCGCCTGAGACCATCGCCCCAGCGCAGCCAGCAAAGGCTGTCGGTCTGGATAACTGATGTCGTGGCAGTTTTGTATTGCATGGTTTTGATATCGCTGTGATGAAATTCCAGCGAGATAGCTTGCAGGTTTGCCTGCTGTGATTCACCCAGTGTCGATGCCAGACCACACCACCCGCTTTGCCCCCAGCCCGACTGGGTGGTTGCATCTGGGGCATGCTTATGCGGCGTTGTTTGCGGCGCGCTGCGCTGAGAATGGGCGTTTTTTGGTGCGACTGGAGGACATCGATGGCACGCGGGTTCGGCCAGAATATGAGACGGCACTGTTTGAGGATCTGGCTTGGCTGGGACTACGCTGGGAAATGCCGGTGCTGAAGCAGTCGGATCATTTTGCGGATTATCGCATTGGCTTGCAGAGGCTGGAGTCTCTGGGCCTGCTGTATCCCTGCTTCTGCACGCGAAAAGACATTCAGGAAGAGATCGCGCGGGCTGGGCAGGCACCGCATGGGCCTGACGGGGTGCTTTATCCTGGGACCTGCCGGACGCTGAGTGCGGAGGAACGGGTTCTGCGCCAGGGCAGGGGGGACGCCTATGCGCTGCGTCTGGATGTGGCCAAAGCCATCGCCATCGCAGGAATGGAGCTGCAATGGGAGGATCGGGCTCGGGGCGTTTTCACAGCCACACCTCAGATATTTGGGGATGTCGTACTGGCTCGCAAAGACACTCCTGCCAGTTATCATTTGTCTGTCGTGATGGACGATGCCCGCCAGGGCGTCACACTGGTCACTCGGGGAGAGGATCTGCTGGAAGCCACCCATCTGCACCGTCTTTTGATCCATCTTCTCAATCTACCAGTGCCGCTGTGGGAGCATCATCGTCTCATTTTAGACGAAAACGGTCGCCGTCTGGCCAAGCGGGACGATGCGCGCTCTCTACGTAGCCTGCGTGATGCTGGTTGGTCGCCCCAGCGCGTGATCGAGCATCTGGAACTGCAAGAACGCTGAGGGCAGCACTTGCTTAAATCCAACGCTGCCCATTAATTCAGCCATCGCTATGCCGTCACCTTCGGGCATCACCCCGCCAGCCACAGACATCGTCACCCTCAGTCTCATCTCGCATACGAATGCAGGCAAGACCACGCTGGCACGCACCCTCCTGCGGCGAGATGTCGGCGAGGTCCGAGATGCAGCCCATGTCACCCTTTTTAACGAGTCCTACACGCTCATCGAGCATGATGCGCGTATGCTGCGCCTCTGGGATACACCTGGATTCGGAGATAGTGCACGGCTGCTCAAGCGGCTGCTTCGCGAAAAAAATCCTGTCCTCTGGTTCCTCTCCCAGACCTGGGATCGAATCACTGACAAGCCGCTTTGGTGCAGTCAGCAGGCTCTCAAAAATGTGCGGGATGAGGCCGATGTCGTCTTGTATTTAGTCAATGCGACAGAGCCGCCAGAAGTTGCCGCTTACATCAGGCCTGAAATGAATATTTTGGGTTGGGTGGGTAAGCCCGTACTCGTGCTTCTCAACCAGACTGGCCCTGCTCAAGATCCAACCGTCGAAGATACAGAAGCCCAGGAATGGAAAGATCATCTGAGCGAGTATAGCTTTGTTCGTGACGTGATTCGGCTGGATGCCTTTGCCCGCTGCTGGGTGCAGGAAGATGTGCTCATGGAGACCCTGGCTCCACTGATGAGCGAGCCAAAAGTAGAGCCCTTCAAGCAACTCAAACGCGCTTGGCATCAGCGCAATCTCACCATCTTTCGCCAGTCCAGTCGCGTGCTTTCAGAGCTACTCACAGCCGCTGTTGTCGATGGTGTTGATGTGCGCAGTGAGACCTTGATGGAAAAGGTCGGCATTGGCCGCACTGAATTGAATAAGGAATACCAAGACGCGCGTGAAAAGCTCGCTGCACGGCTGGCTGACCGCGTTGTTTCGACGACCAATCGACTCATTGAGATCCATGGTCTGGAAGGGGCGGCTGCACGTGCTCTGGGTAACCTGACTCGTGAGCACTTTCATACGCCGCAAAAGGTGCCAGAAGCGATCTGGAGTGTGCTCGGCAGTGTGGCTGGCGGCGCCATGGGCGGCTTGATCGCCGATCTTAAAATGGGCGGCATGACCTTTGGCGGGGCGCTTGTCGGTGGACTTGCTGCTGGGATTGGTGCGTACGCCTTGATCAAAAGTTACAACCTCGTCCGTGGCAATGATCATCGCCTGCATTGGTCGCGCGAGCATTTCCGCGAGCAGGTGCGCCTGGCCATGCTGACGTATTTAGCCGTGTCCCATTTCGGGCGCGGACGTGGAGAGTGGCAGGAGAGTGCCGAACCCACGCATTGGAATAGTGTCGTCAGTGTCGTCTTAGACGAGCATCAAAACGGCATCGAGCGCCTATGGAAAGAAGGCGTCGAAAAAGGCATCCTACCCGATGTCCTATCCAAGACCGCGCAATCACTGATCTACGATTGTCTCTCCTGTGTCCTCGTCCGCCTCTATCCCGAAGCTGCGCTGGATCTGTGATGCCAAGGATCTCTGCGAGATTCTGCATCGATCCATCAATCCCGTGTCACGACACGATCCAGATTCAGCAGCACGCCAGCGGTGGTGGTGTAGGCGGCGAGATCGGGCACTGAGAGCGTGGTGTCGGCTTTGGAGGCACCTTGGGTGATGGTTTTGGCGGCTTCTTCGGGATGCGCGGCATACCAGTCACGGCGCTCTGCCCAGCCTTTGAGGAGGATCTTCAGGGAAGCTGGGTCGATGTCGCGGGCGGTGGCGCGCTGGTAGCCATGAGAGATGCAGGCTTC
>JAPLUM010000104.1 GCA_026397605.1 Verrucomicrobiota bacterium
TTCTCGCCAATGGCAGCATGTCCTCCAACCAGTCCGGCGAAGGCGACATCCGCCGCGCCCTCATCGAGGCCGACCTCGTGGACTGCATGGTCGCCCTCCCCGGCCAGCTCTTCTACAGCACGCAGATTCCCGTCTGCCTCTGGTTCCTCACCAAGAGCAAAGCCGCGCGGAAAGTGAAGCAACCCGAGGGCAGCGTGCCCGATTGTATTCGCAATCGCCAACGCGAGACCCTCTTCATCGACGCTCGAAAAATGGGCACGCTCATTGACCGAGTGCATCGTGAGTTGACTGAGGAAGACATCGAGAAAATCACCGATACCTACCACAAATGGCGCGGCGACTCTACGCACGTTGTTCACGCTTCAGCGTGTTCATCGGCTCCAGCAGACACGCTAAAGCGTGAACAACGTACCTATGCCGACATCCCCGGCTTCTGCAAATCCGCCACTACCGCCGAAATCGCCGCGCACGGCCACGTCCTCACGCCCGGCCGCTACGTCGGCGCCGAGGAAGTCGCAGACGACGGCGACCCCTTTGAGGAAAAGATGCCGCGCCTCGTCGCCGAGCTGGCGGGCCAATTCATGGAGTCCGCAAACCTCGAAGCCGCCATCCGCGCCAACTTGAAAGGACTTGGTTATGCCCTTTGATCCCGGACAAAAAGAAACCCCGGACCCTGGCACCGCCGCTAAGGACGGGAGAAGGGCACCCGGGGTGCACGCGTGCAGACTCCACGAATTTCTACCCACGCGCAAGGATGAACCCTGATTTTTTTGACAAAATCCAGCCCGCCCTCGCTGCCGAGCGGCTAGATGCCTATCGTCAGGATCAGGCGGAGCCTCAGGTCGCCCTGGCTCGCTACCTCTGGAACATGGCGCTTTGTGAGTCTCTCTACTCTCCGCTGCAAATGGTCGAAATCGCCCTGCGCAACGCCCTCCAGCGCTCCTTGGAAAACCACTTCCACTCACCGCATTGGTATGACGTGCCCGCTTGCTGGCACCTACTCACCACGGCCCAGCAGAGTCAGATTGACGAGGCCAAACAAACGCTGGCACGGCAAAACAAGCCTCATGCCCCAGGGCGAATCGTCGCTGAGCTGACATTCGGATTCTGGACCGCCTTTTTCAACAAGCGCTCCGCCCAAAACCGGGACATCATCCAAATGACCGCCCAGGTTTTTCACTCAGCGCCCAAATCCCAGCGCGACTTCCGCTCCCTGAACCGCCGCCTCACGCTGCTGCGTGAACTCCGCAACCGCGTTTTCCATCACGAACGCCTCATCCACTGGGCAGACCTCGACAGCCGCCACTTGGCCATGCTGGAAACCATCGGCTGGATCTCCGTCGAATTACAGGAACTGGCCATCGTGTTGGACCGCTTTCCCCCCATGCGAAAGGCTGGCATCCAGCCCTGGCTGGAAAAACTGCGCCGCCACTGGCCCGCAGCCACCACCGTGCCAGCCAAGCCCGGCACCATCGAGATCCTGCCAGCCCCGTTGAGCGCCACCCATGGCATCGAGACGCCCTTTGGCCACCGTTGGGGCGGCGATGTCTTCCAACTGACGCTGGAGCACCTCAGCGCCATGCAGACCGGCCAAACCATGGCACTCGATGTGATGAGCGAGTATGTGGTGTTCTTGAAAACCGAACCGGAGGAAGGGAAAGAGGATGACCTGAGGAGGCTGGGTATCAGCAAGGAGGTGGGTGCATGACTCGGTTCCTTAGCAATGACTCACTTTGGGCTGAACTGAATACCCGAGTGAAGGCTTCAAAGAAGGTCAAAGCAGCAGTGGCTTTCGTGGGAAATGGTGGTGCCGACCTGCTACCTCTGAAAAAGGGAGACACCCTCGTGGTCAATCTTGGGCTTCAAACCGTCAAACAGGGAGCCACGTCGCCCAAGGAAATCCAACGATTGATCAAGCGTGGGGTTCAGGTCTTCACTCGCTCAAATCTCCATGCCAAGTTTTTTATTTGCGATGACGCATTGCTTGTAGGCTCCGCCAACATTTCGAATAATTCACAGAAGGTCCTCGACGAGGCTGCTTCTTTGACGACGGATAAAGCAGCTGTTCGACGTGCTGAAGACTTTTTTTCCAAGCTCTGCACTGAGCCCGTGCGCCCCGACTACTTGGAGCTCTGCTTGAAGGCTTACCGCCCACCCGTTTTCAATCCTGTCGGCAAGACAGACAAATCTGTTCGGCAAAAGAGGGTCGT
>JAPLUM010000586.1 GCA_026397605.1 Verrucomicrobiota bacterium
CATGCCGGTCAATCAGGTGGTGCTTGGGATCTACGTGGTCCTGACTGGTAAAAGCTTTTGGGTGACGAATCTGCATGTGCTGAATGGACTGGGCTTGCTGGTGCTGACATTTTTGTTGGCGGTGAGTGTTTGGGCTGCGACAACAGGACTTGGCTTGAATGGTCAGAGACAGGCTGACAAACCTCTCTCCCCAGCTTAACTTCACGCCATGCCTCAAGAAGAATCCATTACCCCGGTATCTACCACCCCTCTGCCGACAAGGGATGAGCCGATGGCTTTTTCTTTGAATGATTTGTTAACGCTGACGAAGTTCCGGCTCAGCGCTTTGGTCATTGTGACGACCTTTGTGGCTTTCTGGTTGAGAGCTGGCACCCAGATGAATTTTTGGCTGCTCCTGCATACCATCATTGGTAGCAGCCTTGCAGCCTTTGGCGCTGCGGTCTTTAATCAGCTCATGGAGATCGAGCCGGACTCCCGCATGACGCGCACGGCAGATCGACCGCTGCCAGCTGGGCGTATCAGTCCTTCCGTGGCCTTTGGTCTTGGCTGGTTGCTCAGTGCCATGGGGCTGATTCATCTCGTGCATCGCGTCAACATGGAGTCAGCTGCGCTCACCGCGATGACATTGGCGACCTATCTTTTTATCTACACGCCGCTCAAAAAGCAGTCCGCTGTGAACACTCTTGTTGGGGCTGTTTCAGGTGCCTTGCCGCCGCTGATCGGCTGGGCTGGTGCAGCAGGAGTTTCAGATCGTCCTGATGCATATTTCCGCTGGAGTCTGCTTTGGGAGCCAGGGGCCATTTATCTTTTCATGCTTTTGTTCCTCTGGCAGTTGCCGCACTTTGGGCTGTGGTCTTTCAAAAGAACCCTGAGCGGGCAACCGCACGTCGGCTGTTTTTTGGCACGCTCATTTATCTTCCCATCATTCTTTTGATCACGGCTTTGGCCTGGAAATGATGGCTTAACTCTGTCTCAAACCTTTCTTTTTGCTCTATGTCCTCTGATCCCACTCCTGAAGCTCCCCGCCGTATCAATCCATTGACCTTGTGGGTGCCTATCATCTTCATTGCCTTGGGTGTCGTGGTTTTTTACAATTACCTCATCCATACCTCAATGGAGAACAAAAAGAACAAGGCGGCTCAGTCTGATGCTCAGGGCACGACGCGAAGCACCGAGCGCCCAGCTTATCTGGGGCGATTAGAGAAGGACCTGGAGCTCGTTGAGCGCAGTGGCAAGACCGTCCATCTCGCCGATCTTCGCGGGAAAATCATCATCGCCTCCTGGGTCTTCACCCGCTGTCCACGTGGCTGTGCAGGTGTGATCGCTAAGCTGAAAAAACTGTATTCGGAGTTCGGTGACAATCCAGATGTGCACTTCATCTCATTCACCCTAGATCCCGAAGACACCCCAGAGATGATGAAAGCCTGGGCGAGCGGCGTGGGTATCAAAGACACCGATCGCTGGTGGTTTCTCAATGGGCCTAAAGACGACGTGCGAAAGTACATGACCTTCTCCTTTCAGTTCCGACCAGTGCAGGACCTGCCAGAAGCAGATCGCCTAACCCCGGATGACAAATACATCCATGACCTGCGCGTGGCCTTAGTGGATCACGCCGGCCATGTGCGTGGGCTTCACGACATCATGAACGCAGACCCCCAGTTTCAGGAATACTGGGACAAACAAATCCGCCAGGATCTTAACTACCTCTTAGAAGAACAGAAGAAAGCCAAAGCCAAAGCCGAGACCCCATGACCGTCACAGAACTTCCCACTCTCTACACGATCTTCAACGCCTGTGCCCTGCTGCACATCATCCTGGGTCTGACCATGATCAAGGTGGGGCAAAAAAAGGCCCATATCGCCAGTATGGTGATCGCTTTGCTTTTTTCGACCGCGTTTCTGGGTTGCTACCTCTATTACCACTACCATGCCGGCCATGTGAAGTTTGCGGGGCGGGGATGGAGCCGGCCCGTGTATTTCACCATCCTTTTCAGCCACATTCCATTAGCTGTGCTTAGCCTGCCCATGATCATCATGACCGTGCTTCCCGCACTGCGTCAGCGTTTTGACAAACACAAGCGTATGGCCAAGTGGACGGTCCCCGTTTGGCTATACGTCAGCGTGACCGGAATCATCATTTACATGATGTGTTATGTCTGGTACGGGCCACCTATTCGGGGCTAAAAGGCACTTTTCCGACAAAAGATCCCCTTTATAGCAAAATGGATGTAAAAATTTGGTTGCCGGAACCCTGACTTGTGGCACTATCCCCACCCCCGCAGACCGGACACATTGCCTTTGGAGGCATGAACGATGCGGGATCTACCCTTCAGCAGACACAGTTTATGGCATACGCAATCATCAAAACCGGCGGCAAACAATACAACGTATCCGTGGGCGACAAGCTCGACGTAGAGAAGCTCGAAGTCGCTGAAGGCGAAAACGCTACCTTTGACCAAGTCCTCGCCGCTGGTGAAGGTGCTGACATCAAAATTGGTGCACCAACCGTTTCAGGCGCTACCGTGGTTGCCACAGTAGTAAAGCAATTCAAAGCACCGAAAGTCACCGCCTTCAAATTCAAGAAGCGTAAAGGCTATCACAAAACAACCGGTCATCGTCAGCCTCTGACACGTGTCCAAGTCACGGCGATCAACGCCTAATTTTCAATTTAATCCCAAACATCCCCAGGAGATCTGAGTCATGGCGCATAAGAAAGGTCAAGGAAGTGTTAAAAACGGACGCGATAGCAACAGCAAGCGTCTCGGTGTGAAAAAGTATGGCGGCGAAGCTGTCATCCCAGGTAACATCATCATCCGTCAACGCGGTACTAAGTGGACCCCCGGCCAGAACATTGGCATGGGTAAAGACCACACACTCTTCGCCCTCGTGGCCGGACGTGTCCGTTTTGACAAAGATGGTCGTCGCGTGAACGTCGATGAAGCAGCCGCTTTGACTGCGTAATCAGCGTCACCAATCATTCAATTTAATCATGGGCGGATTCCTTCATGGGTCCGCCCATTTTTGTTTCATTAGTCATGCCTGCTGAATCCACCTCCCGCACCGGCCTCGCCCGCGCTCTGTCAAAACTTGGCCATTGCTCACGCAGTCAGGGCACCCAACTCATCAAGCTGGGACGGGTGAAACTCAATGGGATGGTCTGTCGCGACCCCGAAAAACCCGTGCAACTTGGACGTGATCAGGTCGTGGTCGATCATGTTTCCGTGCAGGAGGCCAAGCAGCTCTATATCCTTCTCAATAAACCGCGCGGCATCGTGACGACCACCAGTGATGAGCATGGTCGTGCCACGGTTTATAGTTGTTTTGAAGGCCAAAACTTCACGCATCTCTCACCAGTCGGCCGCCTGGATAAGGCCAGCGAAGGTCTGCTGCTATTCACCAACGACAATCGCTGGGCCAACGGCATCACTGATCCAGCTACCCATGTGGAGAAGACCTATCACGTGCAGATCGGCTGTTTGGTCGATGAAGCTTTACTGACCAAACTCAAAGCTGGCATCGAAGACGAAGGTGAAATGCTCAGCCTTGTTTCTGTCACTGCCATTCGTCAGGGAGAGAAGAATGCTTGGTTGGAAATCGTTCTCGATGAAGGCCGCAACCGCCACATTCGTCGCGTCCTAGAGGCACATGGCATCGAAGTGCTGCGCCTGATCCGCGTCGCTATTGGTGGTCTCAAACTAGGCACTCTCAACAAAGGAGCCTGGCGTCATCTAGCACCCCATGAAGTGGCCAAATTAAAGCGCTGAGTCTTCTCAATGGGTCAAATTGAATGGGCCACATGAGTTGTCGTTGGCTTGGATCGCCGTGAGTTACTTGCAATAGCGCCACCTTCCCGCATGATGCGGGTGTGTTTCGTGCTGTTCTTTTCCTGTTTCTTTGCGCTGGCCTCACCCCGAGGCTGAGCGCGCAGTCTTTTCAGGAGACGCTTGGCCTTCAGCCGACCTATCTGACCCTGGATCAGGCTGTGCAAAAGGTGATGGAAAAGAGTCTCGACGTGCGAATTGAGTGGCTGAATTGGGCCATCGCTGAGCAGCAGACGAACAGTGCGCTGGGAAAATTTGAGCCAGCGTTTTTTCTGACCTCGACTTGGCGGGAGTCTGATCTACCACAGAATGCCCTGGAGTATGTGCAGACAGGCGGCACCATCACCGCGCTGCAAGAACCACGTCTTTTCCAACAGCAGAGTCTGCTCAGCCAAACTGGGATCACAGGCAAACTGCCGACGGGTATGGAATACAAGATTTTTGCCAGTGCAGGAGAGTTTCGCAACGATCTGAACCGCCAGCGTCCACCTGCCATTTTTTATCCTGAATATGCAGCTGCGGTCGGAGCCAGTGTGACACAACCTTTGCTGCGTGATTTTGGCCCAGCCGTGAATCTGGCGGAGGTGCGTGTCAGCAGACGAAACGCGGCCATTGCGGATTCAAAATGGGAACTGCAATTTCAGCGCTCGCTCAGTCAGGTGATCGTCGAATACTTTGACCTGATCTTTGCCATCGAAAACATCGCGGTGAAACGGGAGGTCATGGCCTTTGCCCAAACGCTGGTCGTGGAAAATCAGAAGAGACTGGGAGTCGGTGTGCTATCAGCGGCTGATGTGCAGGAGGCGGAGGTCGCCGTGGCCGTGGCGCGGGAAGAGGTGATCTCGGCGCTCAGTCTGGTGGTGGAGAAGCAGATGAACCTAAAAACACAAATCCTGGGTTCTTTGGAAGAGGGCGGCGGCATGGTCTTTCTGCCCAAAGATTCACTGCCATTCATCGCGCCACCAACGGATCGTGTTCAGCATTTGCGCAACGCATTGCAGCGCCGCCCTGACCATCGGGGTGCTATTGAGGAAGCCGAAAAACAGGCGATCATCGTAAAGTATGCACACAATCAATTGCTGCCTCGACTGGACCTCCAGGCTACCCTCACGGCGAATGGTCTAGCAGGTGGGCGGGGTGATGCATTTAGCAGTGCCTTCCAACGTCAAGGATACGATACCCAGATCGGCTTTCAATTCACCGTGCCACTGGGAAATCGTACGGCCAAGGCCAATAGCAACGTGGCTGAATTCCGTCAGCAGCAGGCCATCTTAAACATCGCGCGTAGTGAGCTCAGCATCTCGGTGGAACTCGACAGCGTGATCGCCCGCGTCAGATCAGCCCGTGCGCGTATGGAGTCCACCCGTGAATCAGCACGCTTAGCTGAGCGACTTCTGGAGACGGAGCAAAAGCGCTTGCAGGAAGGTTTAGCGCGTAGCTTTGACGTAATCAAAGCGCGCACTTCCCTGGCTGATGCGCGCACGCGCCAGATCGCCGCCCATGCGGACTATAACAAAGCCGCCACACAGCTGCAGCTGGTCACGGGCACCTTGCTAGAGCGCTATGGCATCCGCATTGATCGCGGTTCTAAACAGCTGCAAAGCGTGAGGGAGGTGAAGAGCAATTAACCATGGCTAGCGCTCCCACAGATCGTCTTCAGTCACTGCAGAAGCTGTCAGCCGAACTCGCACGTATGGCTGGCTCATCGGCTGCGGATCAGGATGTGCTAAAAGGCGTGCTTACTCTTTTAGTCAGTGCGACAGGATCGCTGGGCGGTGCCATTTGGCTTGTTGCCAGGCGTGAAGGACGGGATTTGTCGCTCAAACTTGGCGCGGCTGACAGGATCGAGGAAGCTGCAGGCAATGCTGAGAGTGCCCAGCGTCAGCAGGTGCTGCGTGCAGCCAGTGAGGTCATCCTTTCTTCTCAGCCACTCGTGCTTATGCCAGCTCCAGCTGGTCAGGAAGCCGTGACACCCGGAGTGCTGGTCAATCTCGGCCCGCATGGCATCGTGGCTGTGCCTCTGCGCAGCGGAGATGATCATCTTGGCGCGGTGCAGCTTTGGTTCCCGCAGCAAAGCGACCCTAAGAAGCTAGCGGAAATGGCGCTGATGCTACAAGCGCTCATGACTGAGCTGGGACCACGACTGCGAGCACGGCAGATGCGCGAGCTCGGTGCACAAAGTCAGCGTCAGCAGCAGCTCCTGCAAATGGCCCAGGACATGACTGGGCAGCTCGATCCAGAGCAGGCAGCACGCCTGGCCACAGCTCATGCGCGGGAATTGTTGGGCATCAATCGCGTCAGCCTGCTTATCCGAAAAGGCGACCGCTGGCGGGTCATCGGCATCTCCGGGCAACCGCAGGTGGAAGCACGATCAGAGCCAGTGGCTCGTATGCTCAAGCTGGCCGAGAAGGAAGCCAACGATCAACTTCAAATCCTCACTGCAGGGACTAACCAAGATTTTTTTTTGGATACGCCGATGCAGTCCCTAGCTCTGGTGCCGCTGCGTGATGGACCCGAAGGTCGAGCACTCGGAATCATGCTCTGCGAAAGCGCGGACGTAGCCACCTTTGGCCCCGCTGGACAGGCTGGGGATGCGCGCCAGCCGTCCTTAGCGCTAGCTCAGTGGCTGGCAGATTTAACTGGGCGTTCTCTGCGATCAGCGCTGGTGCATCAGTCGTTACCTTTGGCGCCTTTTTTAGCCAAATTAGGCTACTGGCGTGAATCCGCCAGGACCACGCAACGGCGTCGATGGCTGACTTGGCTCATCGTGTCTGCCGTGGTTCTCTTGATCGCTTTCTTATGGCCGCTGCAAGTCAAGATTGAGGGCGACTGCACACTGCTGCCGCGGCAACGCGCGCTGATCACCACCGAGGCCGCTGGAAGAGTGGATGAAGTGCTGGTGAGAGAAGGTGATCGAGTGAAAAAAGATCAAGTCATCGCGAAACTCGATACACGCCGACTTCAGTCCGAATTGGACAGCAGTATTCAATCACGCAAGCGGCTCGAAGCCGAGGCTGAGCGCCAGCGCGGTCAGGGTAAAGAGGCTCTGGCACGCATCGCGGCACTGGAAGCACAAGCCACGGCTGAGACAGAGAAACGTCTGCGTTTAGAGATCGATCTAGCTGCCCTGCGCGCACCGCTGGATGGCGTGGTCATGACGAAGGATGTGCACCTGCGCAGCGGCACCTTTTTACAAGCTGGCGAAGTGTTTTCTGAAGTAGCAACGATCGACGCCTGGGACCTGCGTTTGGAGATTGCTGAAGCCGACATTGCCGGGATTGAGGAAGCTCTCGCAGAGTCTGCACCGCGCACTGTGAACTACCTGCTGTACACACAAAGCTCACGACCGCTGATTGCCGAACTCAGAAGTAAAAGCCAGATCAGCCCAGCCCTGCATAGCAGCAAAGAAGGTGGCGTATTCAGCATCACCCTGCCCGAGATCGGGCTGCCGAGTGACCTGCAACCGCTCATGCGCCCCGGCCTTACCGGAAGGGCCAAGATCGAGCTGGACCGGCAAATGGCTGGACGAGTCTTGCTCAGAAAATTCACCCGCTGGCTGCAGATGCGCTGGTGGCTCTAGCCGCACTTGCCAGTCAGCAATCACCCGCTTTCTTCTCATTGCCAAAGGAAATTCATAGCGCCTCAATCAGCGATGGTGACGTCATCGAGATTGTTCAAATCACCGCTGGGGGTTAGCTCATGGCGAAAAATGCACTCATCCTGATCCTAGCCGCAGCGCTGGCTTTTCTGCTATGGCAGCAGGCGACGCGGGTGCCCGAGACTGTGACCGTCGTGGAAAAGGTCTTTGTCCCAGCACCCCCAGTTCAAGTAGCGCAGGTAACGGAGCCAGTAGAATCAGCCATCCACAAAATCCTCCGTGAGGCACCAGCTCAACCGGGATTGCAAGGTGCGGCGATTGGTTTCTGTCTCATGGATGCCAAGGGCGCTGTCATTGAAGATCATCAGGCAAAGACCGCCTTCATTCCTGCTTCCAGTTTAAAGACCGTCACCACCTCCACTGCGCTGGAAGTCTGGGGACCTGAATACCAGATCGACACCAAACTCTGCGCTAAGGCTGCACCCAAAGATGGCGTGATTCAGGGGGATCTCATCATCCTCGGTGGCGGTGACCCGATGCTAAGTCTGGCCGATCTTCACAGCATGGCTGCTGATTTAAAGAAGCGTGGCGTAACAAGAATCCAGGGCCGAATCATCGGCGACGGCAGATTATTCAAAGGTTCCATCTATGATGATTTTTGGAACTGGGGAGACATCGGCAATGGTTATGGCAGCGGCGTGTCCGGTCTGAATTTAGAGCATAACCGGTACACCGCTGTGTTTCGTGCAGCCACCGCGATAGGTCAGCCTGCGGCATTCCTCGGCACCGATCCCGAGGTGCCCGGCGTGACCGCGATCAATGAGACGCTCACCGGTGCAGCTGATTCAGGCGACGGTGTCGTCATTCATGGCGGTGAACATACAGGTGTCGTGCATCTGCGCGGCAGTGTTCCTTTCGGAGAGACGGCCTTTCAGATTCTGGGCGCTGTGCCTGATCCCGAATACTTCACCGCGCATCATTTGAGGAAGATCCTGATCACGGCAGGCATCACCGTCAGTGGTGAAGCTGTGGCCTACGCGGCCCTAAAATCAGCTCCAACAGAGGCCAAAGAGGTCCTGATCACGCATCGATCACCTTCCCTGACAGAGATCGTTACCAGTATCCACGCCACTTCAGACAATCATGAAACCGAGTGTCTGTTCCGCCTGCTTGGGCTGCATGAGAAGAAAGCAGCCGATGAGGCCATTCGTGATCACTGGAAAACTCGTGGCCTCACTTTCACCGGCCTGCGCATGGAAGATGGCTGCGGATTAGCGCGGGCAGATTTCATCACACCTCATGATCTCACCCGCCTGCAATACTTGGCAGCTAACGGCCCTCAGGGCACTGTTTACAAAGACTCGCTTCTCAGCAAAGGCACCCTGCATTGGAAAGGCGGTGCTATGTCCAGCATCCGCTCCACCACAGGCATGATCACGGCCAACTCAGGAAAGGACTATTACTTCACCTTCATGATCAATCACTACGCTGATGGCCAAGCCGCCAGTGCACTGAGAGATGCTTTGATTGAGGCGATCCAAGATCTGTGATCGCTTATTTTTGATTCCCTGTGAAGATGCTGCCCATTTTCAGTCCAGTCTCGGTATTCTTCAGATTCTGGGCGAGGTATTGCTCCAGAATCTTCAGCTGGCCGGGCGTCATGTTGGAGGCGGATTGTTCTAGGATTCGTTGATTGTTCAGGCGCATCATCTCCAGCAGGCGGGTGATGTTCGCGGTGTTGATCTGGGATGGATCTTGCAGGGATTTGGCTAGCGCGGCTTGATCTTGGCTGGGCGACTTCCGCACCTGGACCATGGTGTTCATGAGGATTTGTTCTTGCTGCTGCGTGAGCGGCTCGCTGGATGAAGCAAAAAGGGTGCGGCCCAAGGCATCATAGGACGTGCGCTCGGGCTTGGTGTCCTCGTAGGCTTGGAAGACATTCCAGTCGCCATCATTGTTCAGGAAGGTCTTGATGGCGTCATCGTAGGTCTTTTTGTTCTTCTCTGCCTGGGCCACGATTTGTTTGCGCTCCTCGGGGCTCAGATTCGGGTCCAGCATCTTCATGCCCAGATCGGTCTCCACCTTCTGTTTATCGACGAGCAGCTTTTTGAAGTGTGCTTTTTCTTCATCGGTGAGCTGAAGTTGATCCATGAGTCGCGCATAGCTGGCCTCCACCTGCATGGCTTGCTGCTGCTCCATCATGGCCCGCATGGCAGGATTTTTCAGCATCTCACGCAAAGCGCCCGCTTGGCCTCCTAACGGTGTGGCGGTTGGGCTGCCATTCGGAGCTGGGTCAGCTCCGCTAGCAGCATCGATAGTTGGCTTCGAGGCAGCGGTTGGCAGCGATGCAGGCGCAGGTTTTTCAGCTAGTTCGCGCCGCAACTGACTGATGGTCTGCCGCGCTTCTTTGAGATCTGCCTCCAGCCGTGCCACCCGTGGATCAATGGGTGCAGGGGTGCCTAAAATCCAGGCCAGAGCAATGATGCAACTGATCGATAACAGGGCGAGTGAGATGGTGATGGCTTTCATGGCGGTGCAGAGACTACAGCTTGTTTATATCAGCCCGCGCCAAATGACGAGTCTGAAATCATCTCGATTGGTTATCCGGGGACTGATATGTGTTCAATGAAGCTTGGTATTAAACAGACACAAAAACGCCCCATGCTGATTTCCAGAAGGAAGAGCACGGGGCGTAAAAAAGGCCTGTCAGATTAGAAGTTGATCTGGGCTTGAAGGCCGATGTAGTCAGCGTTGGCTTCCTTGTAAGGCGCTACATTGGTGTTGGTTCGGCTGCCATGGGTGTACATGAGAGACATTTCCAGCTCTGGGTAAGGGATGTAGCGTAAGCCCAGAGAAATCTCGTCCACATCGTTTCTTGGGGCATTGGTGGCAAATTTTCGGCCACCATCAAAGTGCTGCCAGCGGATGAATGGGATGAGTTCTTGCTGTTCGGCAAAGATGTGGCGGTAGCTGGCCTGTAGGTAGCCGCCACTCAGGCTGTCTGAGGTGATAGTGCGCAGATCTTTGCTCAGGACTGGTCCTTGACCCCAGTTCCACTCAGCTTCCAGACCGAAAGGCTGTGGATAAATGATGGCCGAAATACCGACGCGCTGGTCTGTGAGGCCTTTTTTACCACCGCCCTCGAGTCTGGGTGTGATGTTTCCTGCGCCATTTGGGTTTTTAAAGCTAGCAGTTGTTGGTAAAAAATCACCTGTGTAGCCCTGGACACCGAACTCGATGAACTGACCATTCGGTAGCTCAAAAGGGTAGGCCAGACGTGCGACGTAGTGAGTGGAACCGTTGTTGTCGGCTCGGTTGATGCCGTTACCAGAGTACGCTCCAAGGGCCAGCACGCCGTAGTCGCCTGAGCCACGCAGCCCCATCTTGACGAGGTCTTTGTAGCGGTTGCGTATTCCATAAGGTGCCCAGTAAAAGAAGGCACCAATGTCACGCTCACCTTCCACGGCTCCGTTGATGGCGTCTGGACGCTCTAGCGCGAGTCGATTTTGGGAAGACTGCAAGTTTGACCAGCCGTAGGGCACTTTGGAGAGACCAAGCCGAACGCGGAATTCACGGGCAGAGTCCAAAGACACATCTGCATAATAGTCACGAGCGGATAGGACGTTGGAAACTGATCCTGTAGCGCTGCCAAAGAAGTCCACCTGAGAATACAAATAGACGTGATTGGAGATATCTCCGCTGTAGGTGAGACGACCACGGCGGATGCCGATGCTCTGAACGTCATTGGCGAGCCCATCATTTGTCACATTGAGCTCAGCGCCATCGTTACTAAGAATGGAGGTGCCCCGGACCTGGAGATACCCCTTTAACTTCAGACGTTCATACCATTTGTCCGCCAAGAGCAGATCAAGGTCACTCTTGCTCATAGTGGCCGGAGAGGTGTTATCTGTTACTTTGGACATCTCTTCGATCTGGCCTTTGGTATTGGAGATGACGTTTTCCAGAGTATCTACCTTGGAGGCCTGAGCCTCTAGTTTGCGCTCCAAACTGGCCGGCGCAGAGGCGGCTGCCATCTCTGAGACTTGGCTTTTCGTTCCCCGTAGATTGGATTCTAGTTCTTTAATCTTGGCATCCTGTTTGGCCAGCCTCTGCTCTAAGGCCGCTGTGCTCGTCGTGGTAGCCGAGACTGCTGGTGTTGCTGGGACGGGTGACACATTTGGCATGGTTGCGGTTCCTTTAGCCTCATCGGCGCGCATGGCACTGATCAGTAAGTCATGCTCTTCTGCGGTGAGTGAACCCTTGGCTTTGAGGATTCCAAAAAGCTGCTCCATGGCTGGGCTAGATAGGAGAGGCATGCTGGGGCTGAGCGCCACGGTAAAGGCAGTGACGAGACCGAATAGTCTCCAGGGAGTTCGCGTTGGGTTCATTCTAATCATAGGTTGCTGTCCGGTTTCTTTTCGTTCAGGGAGACTTATCAAGATGTAACACGGTCTCATATTTCGTGTGACAATTTCGTTTTTTAGACCAGATCAGCCAGTCTTGACCACCTTTTCAATGTGACAATACCGTAACAAATGAAGCCGCTCACAGGATTTTGAGTTAGGTTGAAGCTATTTAAGTCGTTCAATATAAGCACAACAATTCAAAATCGTGCATTGTGACTCATGTCACAATCCTGGCGTAATTTACTAATGAGGGTAAGGTGAGCGTGTCACTTGGAGTCAGCCCAATTTTACAAAATGGCTACACGGCCTCTCCGCTATGTGACATTTTCTTCACATTGGAACTTTTGCCCTGAGGCTAACTATCCTACAAATGGCATTGGCGAAACACGCCACAACCATCCAAGTAACATAGACCCGCATGAAATCCGCCCTCCTCTCCCTCGTCCTCATGATGTCGGCTGCCTCGACTATTCAGGCACAAACGACACTACGCATCCGTGGTTCAGACACCCTTGGTGCCAAACTGGTCCCTCAATTAGCCGAAGCTTTTAAAAAGCAGGGCGGCAAAGTCAGCTTCGACATTGCAGCTGAAGGATCATCCACCGCCTTCACCAATCTGGCCTCAGGCACCGCTGAAATCGGTATGTCCAGCCGTAAAGTCAAGGCCGACGAGCGCGCTCTGAGCCGCAGCAAAGGCGTGACACTCAGCGAGTTTGAAGTGGCCTGGGACATGATTTGCATCGTCGTGAACAAGAACAATCCAGTGAGCGAACTCAGCAAAAAGCAAATCCTGCAAATCTTTGCGGGCGACATCAAAGACTGGAGCGAAGTGGGCGGAACCCCAGGACCGATCTCCATCTACACGCGTAACACCTCCTCCGGCACGTATAAAGACTTCATCGGACTGGCCATGAAAGGCCGTGAATATGGTGCCAACAGTCAAAAGATGGCGGGCAATGAGCAGATCGCTTCCGAAGTCGGCTCAAACTCCAACGGCATCGGTTACGTCGGCCTGGCATATGCAAACTCCAAGGGCATCAAAGTCGCGACCATCGGCGGCACCGCGCCAACCGTGGCTACAGTGAAACAATATCCGTATTCACGCCCGACCTTCCTTTATACGAGCGGAGAGCCGACTGGCACCACGAAGGCGTTCATCGACTTCTGCCTCAGCGGCGCAGGTGAGGCCATCGTTTCTAAAGTCGGATTCGTCCCACTTTCGCAGGCAAAATAATCCGGCATTTGACAGACAGCTGCTTCCGGCGAAAGAGAGAGTCTCCTTCGCCGGATTTTTTTGTTTAAACCGTACACACTTTATTGACCGACCGCCTGCATGGAGGAAAGCCAAGCGCCATCTGAACGCCAATCACTCGGCAGCCTACTCCTGAAAAAAAGGAAAGGTTCTACGCTGGGCCTAGACAGCCAAAAATGGATCAGAGCGTTCTTTGCCTCAAACGCGAGTGTCACGATCATCGTGCTGGTGCTGATCATGCTCTTCCTATTAAAAGAAGGCGCTGATTTCCTGGGCACTTACAAGCATGAGCTGGAGATCTACCGCCGGGCAGGGCTGGAGTTTTGTGACATCGTCGATCGCCCGCTGGCTGAGCACCAGCAGCTGACCAGCAGCCTGCGCCGCGCACTCGGAGCCTCTCTGGATACGATCAGTCAAAAGGCCCGTAATCGCCGAGATACCTATTTTTCACTCAAGCGCCAAGTCGAAGAAGCCAGCGCGCTACAACGTGAGGCATTGACTGCCGCTCTGGAGCAAACACCGCCTGCTGCTGCGGAAATCCTGACACCACTGCGCCAGCAACTCTTCGCAGCCAATGCTAAAGCCGTGACCGTCATCACGCTCAGTGAGCTCTTTTCTGCTGGAGAAGCCGACAGCGTGCGTGCCGAACTGCGCCAGCTAACCCCTGAAGTCAGTGATCTGCCCGCCTTTCTACGGCAGCTGAGCGCCGACTTTGCCGCAAAGGACGAAACGGCTAAGGAAACCTTTGGTGCATTAGTCGAGACCGCAGAGAACTTTGAAGAGGCCCCTGAGCCACTGCAAGAGGTGCTGGATGAAGTGAAAGAGCATGTCCTTGAAACCAAGGCGGCAGCTGTGGAGTTTCACACCATGGAAAGCGGCCGCCTCAAGCTAGTCGAGGCCGCTGAGAAAGCCAAAGACGCCGCTGAGAAGGCTGATTTGCTAAAGGAAGCCGAGGCTTCTCAAGCTGAGGCCGTAGATTTTAAAGAGCGCATCAAAACCGTCGTCTCCCGTGCCGACGAGCTCAGCGGAAAAGTCCATGATTATGCGACCGCTGTCCAAAAAGCCGCCACGAATCTGCCCAAAACAGGTGGCACAGCGGAAGCCACGGCGATGCTGAATGAAGTACACCGCCTGCTGCCACAGCACATCCAGGAAATGGAGACGGCGGCGGATCAGCTCAAGAGCTGGAACCCAGACAAATCCGTTTCATTCTTCAGTGTCATCCGCGCCTTTTTCTTTGGCTCCAATTGGCTCACCAATAGTTCATGGCAGGATTTCTTTGGCTTTGTGCCACTGCTCACGGGCTCGCTCGTCATTGCCTTCATCGCCATTTTGATCGCCACACCCCTGAGCATCACGGCGGCTATTTACACCAATCAATTTGCCTCAGACCGCGAGAAGGAAATCATCAAGCCGATCATCGAATTCATCCAGGCCATCCCATCCGTCGTGCTCGGCTTCATCGGCATCTCCGTGCTCGGGAATCTGATCAAAGATGTCAGTGAAGTCCCCTGGCTGCAATGGATGCCCGGCTTCCCGATTCAGGAGC
Source organism: Verrucomicrobiota bacterium (assembly GCA_026397605.1). Classification (GTDB taxonomy): domain Bacteria; phylum Verrucomicrobiota; class Verrucomicrobiia; order Verrucomicrobiales; family Verrucomicrobiaceae; genus Prosthecobacter. The sequence continues at coordinate 14,626 of JAPLUM010000586.1, forward strand.
GGCTGAACATGTTTAATGCAGGCTGCCTGCTGGCGCTCATGGCTATTCCCACCATGTTTAGTCTTTCTGAAGACGCGCTGAACAATGTGCCCCAGGCCTATGTGGATGCCTCAGATGCCCTGGGTGCCACCAAGCTCCAGACCGTCTTTCGTGTCATCGTGCCCGCCGCACTTTCCGGCATGGCCGCCGCCATTTTGCTAGGGCTTGGCCGTGTGATCGGTGAGACCATGGTCGTGCTGCTGGTCGCGGGGAATCGCATCGCCATCCCTGATTTTAGTTCTGGTCCCAGCGTCGTCTTTCAGCCAGCTCATACCCTGACGGGAATCATCGCGCAGGAACTCGGCGAAGTCTCACGCGGCAGCGCCCACTGGCAGGCTCTGTTCATGGTCGGCATCGTGCTCTTCTGCATCTCCCTCATTGTTAATTGGTTCGCCCGCACCTTTGTCCGCCGTTTTGAGCAATTCAAAGCATGAGTACTCCGCCCCGCCATTCCCAGCCTGATCCTGCGAATCCCTTCGCCGGAGATCAGACGCGCATTCAGATGCAGGAGACGCTCATGCGCTGGTTACTTAGAATCGGCACGCTGTTTGTCGTTTCCGTCACCGTCGCCATCGTGCTGCACATTGTCATCAAAGGCGCCCCAGTCGCCTTTCGCAGTGAGTGGCCCTTTGTGAATGTGAAATTTCTCACCGAACTGCCAGCCACACTGCATGTCATTCAGGACAATCAGGGCAAGATCATCGAGACCGACGTCAACGGTGCGGATGCCGTGAAGAAGCAGCTGGGGGCGAATCTGCGTCAGGAAAAAACCATCTCCTACTCAGGCGGCGGCATCCTCGGACCCATCGTCGGCACCGCCATGCTGGTCCTCGTTAGCGTGGGGGTCGCTCTCTTTTTAGGTGTGGCCAGCGCCATCTATCTGAGCGAATACGCCAAGCACGGCAAATTTATCGAAATGGTGCGGCTGGCCATCTTAAATCTAGCAGGCGTACCCTCAGTCGTGTTCGGTCTCTTTGGACTCGGAGCCTTTGTTTTAACGGCACCTGTCTTCACGAACATCCCACTGGACCGCTCCGTCTTCACCATCCCGCTCGGCTTTACCACACTGAGCTTTCAGGGCTGGGACACCTGCGTACTCTCGGGTGGATTCACCCTCGCCTTTGTCATTCTTCCCGTCATCATCACCGCTAGCGAGCAGTGCCTACAGGCTGTGCCCCAGGGCTTCCGCGAAACCAGCATGGCCCTCGGAGCTACGCGCTGGCAGACCATTTGGCGTGCCGTGCTACCCTTTGCCACGCCTGGTATTTTGACCTCCAGCATCCTCGGCATCGCCCGTGCCGCAGGGGAAACAGCGCCCATCATGTTCACCGCCGCGCTAGCCTTTAAAGACAAGCTGCCCTGGCAAAAAGATCAGCTGCCACTGCCAGTGGATGCCAGCTGGTTCGCCCACTGGGAACACAGCGTGACCCGCTTCCTCGGCATCTTTACTGAATCCGTGCAGGCGCTGCCCTACCACATCTACACCCTCGCCGCACGTATCCCGCAGAACGAGTACTCAGAGCGTGCACAGTATGGCTCCGTGTTTGTCTTTCTCGTCCTCGTCGCCTCCCTGGCCACCACCTCCATCTGGATGCGCCGCCGCCTGCGGGCGAAGTATAAATGGTAAGCCCCACGACTGATCACGCACTGCATGTCGCCAGCCTCATCCCATCCCGAACAGCAACCACCCGTCGTGGAAGTGCGTGACATGGACTTCTGCTATGGCACCCATATAGTGCTGCACGACATCAGCCTCTCCGCCGAGCGGAATCGAGTCACCGCACTCATCGGCCCATCCGGCTGCGGAAAGAGCACCCTGCTGCGCTGCGTGAACCGCATGAATGACCGAGTCGCCAGCGCCCGAGTCAGCAAAGGCCAAGTCCTGGTGAAAGGAAAAAACATCCACGACAGCGACGTGGATCTCACCCAGCTCAGACGGCAAGTGGGCATGGTCTTTCAGAAGTCCAACCCCTTTCCTAAAAGCATCTATGACAACGTGGCCTACGGTTTGCGCATCCATGGCGTGAAAGCCAAGGACATCCTCGATGACGCCGTGGAGCGCGCCCTGCGATCCTCCGCCCTCTGGGACGAACTGAAGGACCGCCTCACACAAAACGCCCTCGGACTCTCCGGCGGCCAGCAGCAGCGTCTCTGCATCGCCCGCGCCATCGCCACGCATCCAGACGTCCTGCTCATGGATGAACCCTGCTCCGCGCTGGACCCCATCGCCACACTGAAGATCGAAGAACTCATGCATCAGCTCGCGCGTGAGTACACCGTCATCATCGTCACCCATAACATGCAGCAGGCCGTCCGCGTCTCCGACTACACGGCCTTTCTGCATTTAGGCAAACTCATTGAATTTGGCGACACCGAAGCTCTCTTTTCCAATCCCAAGCAGAAACTCACCGAAGCCTATCTGCGCGGCACCTTCAGTTAAGCCAGCGATCCCCTTTCAGCGCCCGTCAGCGGTTTCTCAGCCATGTCAGCACCCCAGTCAGCCAACTCAGACGCCCGCTTCATCCAAGTGGAGAAGTTTAACTATGCCTACGCGGATCATCAGGTGCTCTTTGATGTGGACCTGAACCTGCACCGTGAAGACATCACCGCACTCATCGGCCCATCCGGCTGCGGCAAGAGCACACTCCTGCGATCCATCAATCGCATCAATGACCTCGTCGAAATAGCCCGCGTCGTCAGTGGCAGTATCAAGATCGACGGCGTGGACCTCTACTCCCCTGAGGTCGATGTCATCAGCCTGCGGCGCAACGTTGGCATGGTCTTCCAGAAGTACAATCCCTTTCCGCGCAGCATCTTTGAAAACGCCGTCTATGGTCTGCGCGTCGCAGGAATCAAAGACAAGTGGGAGCTGGAAGAAGCAGCCGAGCGCAGCCTCCGCATCGCCGCCCTCTGGGATGAGGTGAAAGACCGCCTGCACTCCAACGCCACCGGCCTCTCTGGGGGGCAGCAGCAGCGTCTTTGCATCGCCCGTGCCGTCGCCCTCCAGCCGCGCATCCTCCTCATGGATGAGCCCTGCGCGGCGCTCGACCCCATCGCCACCGCCCGTATCGAGGACCTCATCGCCCAGCTGCGCGGACAGTTCACTTTTGTCATCGTCACTCACAACATGGAGCAGGCCAAGCGCATCGCCGACAAGACCGCGTTCTTTTACAAAGGCAAAGTCGTCGAGTGTGACGACACCATGGAAATCTTCGGTAACCCCAAAAACAAACTCACCGAATCCTACATCACTGGGCGCCTGACGTAACCTTGCGTCTTGGAAGATTGCATGCTGCCTCCGAACCTCGCACTTTTATAGGCGTGCTTATTCTTTGTAGGCTCATTCGCCAGGATGAAGATGCTTTAGGCTCTATCCCAGAAGCGGAAATGCGAAGAGAAAATCAGCCGATATTTGCTGATACGTCAGTCCTTGTCATGATCATGACCATGTTCCGCTGCTTTTTGCTTTCCCTTTTTCTATTACCGACACTCGGCTCAGCGCTTGAACTGCGCGTCTCGGGTGAACTTTTACTGACTCAAGCACTGTCACAGATCAGAGAAGCCCGGAAGGCGGCACCAGAGGAACCAGCGTTAATCCTTTTACCCGAAAGTGTCACCGAACTGCTTCAGCCGATCACCCTCAATGCAGAGGACTCAAACTTCACCATCATTGGGACTAAAAGCACACTCATTGGCGGGCCCACTGTCACTGGTTGG